>JAIYDH010000272.1 GCA_027487585.1 Rubrivivax sp. | reverse complement strand
GCTGAGCACGGCCGAAAACTTGGCTATACTCGTGGGCTGTATTCCTCGATAGCTCAGTCGGTAGAGCGCCGGACTGTTAATCCGTAGGTCCCTGGTTCGAGCCCAGGTCGAGGAGCCAAAAGCTCCGCCCGAACAAGCACTTGCGCTGCAAAGCTCAGGTGCTTTTTCTTTTTTCCGCGGAGGCAGGGCCTACGGACACGAGTCCGTGTTCCTCATAAGGCCCCCGCCGAATGGCGCGGCGCGCCCTTTGGCAGTAAACCACGCGCCCTTTGGCAGTAAACCACGCGCCCTTTGGCAGTAACTTAAGGCCCAAAGGACGCAACCCAAACGGCTTTAAGGCTGGCCGACAGGCAAACGTTGCCCACAACCCACCGGCTTCACGGCCGCAGGTTGTGAACAACCAGCTCGCCGCTCGGCTTCCGATCCTTCGCCTTGCCCACGGTGTACGTGATCGGCAGGCGCTTCATCTGGAAGCCCTTAAACGCCGCCCGCATCTCCGGGATGTCGTTCACGCTGACGACAGCTTGGCCCTGCATGCCGCGCATCAACTCGGCCATCCGCTCGTACTGCTCCAGCCCGAACGGCACGCCGTAGCCCTCGGTTCCCCAGTAGGGCGGATCCAGGTAGAACAAGCTGTGCGGCCTGTCGTAGCGCTCCACGCAGGCACCCCAGTCGAGGTGCTCCACGGTCACCCCGCTCAGCCGCAGGTGCGCTGCGCTCAGCTCCTCCTCGATGCGCAGCAGGTTCAGTCTGGCCGGCGCCAAGGTGGCGGTGCCAAAGGTCTGGCCATCCACCTTGCCGCCAAAGGCTAGGCGCTGCAGGTAGTAGAACCGCGCCGCACGCTGGATGTCCGTGAGCGTTCGTGGCGGCGTCGACTTGGCCCACTCGAACATCTCTCTGCTGGCCAGCGCCCATTTGAACTGCCTGACGAACTCCTCCAGATGGTGCTGCAGCACCCGGTACAGCTGCACCAGGTCGCTGTTCACGTCGTTCAGCACCTCTACCTTGCTTGGCGCCTTCAGGAAAAACAGAGCCGCCGCACCGCAAAACGGCTCGACGTAGCAGGTGTGCTCAGGAAACAAGGGCAGCAGGTGCTGCGCCAAGCGGCGCTTACCGCCTATCCAGGGGATGATGGGTTGAGTCGAACTCACGTCTGCAAACGTTAAAGTCGGCCCGCCTCGCGAGGCGGCTGGGCCTTGGCTGATCCGCAGTTCGTTGCGGTGAGGCGGCCGTGTCGTGTGTTCCAGCACACGGCACGGTCGCCCAGTTCTTACGGTGTGCCAGCCCCATCCACCAGCAGGATGGTGTGGCAGTAGGCCCTGTCGAGCCGACACAGTTGCCCCTTGGAGCGCAGCTGCTCGCTTGCCTGAGCCGGCTGCTTTGGCAGCACTTCGCAGCCCGCCAGCATCGGCGCCAGCAGCACGAGCATCAAAACCCAAACCATCGCGCGCATGAGCTGCTCCTTGAGGCATCAAGAGCCGGAACGGGCCCACAAGTAGGCCGAGTTGAAGACCATCGTGACGCCGTCGGAGCGGCGCCGAACGAAGAAGTTGATGAATGCCTCTGAAGGCACCCCTTGAATCGACCACTGCGCGGCGATCGAGCGGTCTTGGTTGAGACGCATCCAGAAGTTCGGAGCTGAGCCCACGCTGTAGACAACATCTCCAACGCTGCTGATCAGGTCGAATCGCACGTCGTAGTCGTCACCGACAGTGGGCCCTCCGCCAACAAACCATGGGTTCGCGGGCAGCCAACCACCAATGCCCTGCTCGATGCGAATGGAGCCGTCTCGCCGGAACTGAAAGCCCGAGCGAGCAACGTCAGGTGTGACCTGGTCGTCGCGCACCTCGATGTACCCAGGGTTGACCACGCCGGTGGTCGGTGCGCCAGACACCACACGATTCACCGTGATCTGGTCGCTCAGTCCGGACAGCGTGGCGGTGACCACCGCGTAGTGGGCGGTACCGAAGCTACTGATCGGCAGGGTGCGCGCGTTGCCGACTCCGCCAAGAGTGATGAAGCCCAGGCTCGCGCCGCTCACGCTGAAGCGCTCACACGTGAAAGTGGCGGTGCCGCTGAGGTTGGCCAACTGCGCCGTGAACGTGATGACCTGGCCGGCAGGCTGCGCGCCACCCAGGGTGTCGAATGCGAAGGCCTGCGCAGTGGCCAACAAGGTGAGCAGCGTTGCTGGGGCACCAGGGGCACCAGGGGCACCAGGAGCACCCGGTGCACCCGGTGCACCAGGAGAGCCTGGCGAGCCCGGAGCTCCAGGAGCGCCCGGAGCGCCAGCATTGCCCTGCCGGCTGCGACTGATGCTGTACACGCGGTCAATCGTCACAGATCCAAACACCGCGCGCAGCGTGGCCGTGCCAACGTCGGCCGTCGTGTCGCTGAGGCTGTACACGCCGCTCGAGTTGATCTGCATGCCTGCGATGCCACTCGAACTGACCACGCTGTAGGTGGCACTTGAGCTCACGTCGGTCGAGCCGCTGAACACCCTGAAGTTACCGCCCGCGCTGCCGTAGTTGCCGCCGCTGCCATCGGCCGCCGTCGCCACCGTGTGGGCCTCGTTCGTGAGGTAGCCGATCACCGCGTTCTGGCCAGGCAGTCCGTTGCTGCCGCCAGCGCCATCGCGCAACCTCACCAGCGTGACGCTGTCCGACCTGCCACCCAGCGTGGCCTGCACCACCGCATAGGCCGCCGAGCCGAAGCTCGCCACGCTCAGCGTGCGCGTGTTGCCGCTGCCACCGAGGGTGCCAGCACCCAAGCTGGCGCCGGCCGCGTTGAACAGCTCGCAGGTGAACGCAGCGGTGCCAGCCAGGTTGTT
>JAIYDH010000127.1 GCA_027487585.1 Rubrivivax sp. | reverse complement strand
GTGCGCTACGCCGTGCTCACGCCCAACCTCAAGGGGCTCGAAGGCGCACTGGCACTGCCGGCTGCGCACCGGCCCGACGAGGTGGTGGTGTTCGGCGCCGCCTCCGAGGCCTTCAGCCAGCGCAACATCAACTGCAGCATCGACGAGAGCCTGGCGCGCTTCGAACCCGTGGTGGCGGCTGCGCACGAGGCCGGGCTGAAGGTGCGCGCCGCGCTGTCGTGCGCGCTGGGCTGCCCCTACCAGGGCGAGGTCAGCGCCGACGAGGTGGAGCGCGTGGTGCGCGGCTTCAAGGCCATCGGCGTGGACCACTGCGGCATCGCCGACACCATTGGTGTGGGCACGCCGCGCCAGGTGCAGGCGGCCATGGAGCGGGCGCTGAAGCACTTTCCGCTGGTCGAGGTGAGCGGGCACTTCCACGACACCTACGGCCAGGCGCTGGCCAACATCCTGGCCTGCCTGGAGATGGGCGTGCACAGCTTCGACACCAGCGTGGCCGGCCTGGGCGGCTGCCCCTACGCCAAGGGCGCCACCGGCAACGTGGCCACGGAAGACGTGGTCTTCATGCTGCGCGGCATGGGCATCGACTGCGGCGTGGACCTCGATGCGCTGGTCGACGCCGGCGCCTACATCAGCGGCGTGCTCGGCCGGCCGCCGGCCTCGCGCGTGGGGCGTGCCGTGCTGGCCAAGCGCGGCGTGGCCTTGAGTGTGGCCTCATGAACGAGGCCGTCGACACCGCCCGCCCCGAAGGGTTTCGCCGCGTGGCTGCCGCGCTGGCTGCCGCCGGCCATCCGGGCCCGCGCTGGCTGGACGTGGCCGCCCGCACCTCGCAGGAGGCGGCTGATGCCCTGGGCGTGAGCGTGGGGCAGATCGCCAAGAGCGTGGTCTTCCGCCGCAAGCAGGACGACGCGGCCGTGCTGGTGGTGACCGCCGGCGACCGCCGCGTCGACGAGAAGCGCGTCGCCGCGATCACTGGGCCGCTGGGCCGCGCCGACGCCGACTTCGTGAAGGCGCGCACCGGCTTCTCGATCGGCGGTGTCTCGCCCTTGGCGCACGCAGAGCCGCTGAGGGTGCTGATCGACCGCAGCCTGTTCCGCTTCGACGCCGTGTGGGCCGCCGCGGGCCACCCCAACGGCGTGTTCTGCGCCACGCCCGATCAGCTGGTGCGCCTGGCCGCCGCGCCGGTGGCCGACGTGGTGCAGGAGCCGGCGCCATGACATCGATTCCGATGCCGAACCCGGTGCCCACGGCCCCGCCGGTGCCCAGCCCCTGCATCAACATCTGCCGCATGGACGAGGCCACGGGCCTGTGCGAAGGCTGCCAACGCACGCTGGACGAGATCGCCTGCTGGAGCCTGCTCGACGACGCCGAGAAGCGCGAGGTCTGGCAGCAACTGGCCCGGCGCCGCGAGGCAGGCGGCGCGGCATGAAGCGCATCGTCTTCCACCTCGACCCGATCTCGCCCTTCGTGCACCTGGCCTTCATGCGCCTGCCCGAGGCGCTGGCCGGCACGCACCACGAGGTGGAGATCCGGCCGGTGCTGTTCGGGGCGATGCTCAAGACGCTGGCGAACAAGGGCCCGGCTGAAATCGAGCCCAAGCGGCAGTGGACCTTCCGCCACGTCGCCTGGCTGGCCGCGCAGCACGGCATCGCCCTGCAGGTGCCGGCCGTGCACCCGTTCAACCCGCTGCCCTTGCTGCGCCTGTTGCTGGCGGCCGGCGCCAACCGCCGCCACACCGAGATGGTGCTGCGGCACGTGTGGGAGGGTGGCGCCGACGCCACCGACCCGGATCGCCTGGCCGCGCTGCGCGACGCGCTGGCCCCCACGCGGGACCCCGACGGCGACGACGTCAAGGCCGAGCTGCGCGCCAACACCGAGGCCGCGCTGGCCGCGGGCGCTTTCGGCGTGCCGAGCTTCGGGCTTGACGACCGCCTCTTCTGGGGCCTGGACGCGCTGCCGATGCTGCGCGCCGCGCTGGGTGGCGACCCCTGGTTCGACGGCCCTGCGTGGGCCGAGGCCGGGGCCGAGCGCCCGGGGATCGTCCGCCCCGCCTGACAGCCTCGACTGTCACGCGCGCTGTAAGCCTGGCATCAGCCCCGCGTCAGCGGGTGTTGGTTCCGCGTCAGAGCTGGGTCAGAGCCCCTGGCCAAAGTGGGGCCACTCGCCATCGGTCGGTGGCGATGCCTTTCAAACCAGGAGACACAACATGGAGACGACCCTCGAGCAGCGCATTGCTGCGCACCCGTCGTACCGCGAGCTGAAGGCCCGGCGCACCAGTTTTGGCTGGTGGCTGACCGGGGCGATGATGGTCGTGTACTACGGCTTCATCCTGCTCGTCGCGTTCGACAAGCCGCTGCTCGCCAGCCGCCTGGGCAGCGGCGTCATGACGCTGGGCATGCCCATCGGCCTGGGCGTCATCGTCTTCACCGTCGTGATCACCGCGCTGTACGTGCGCCGCGCCAACCGCGACTTCGACCGCCTCTCCGACGAGGTTGCACAGGCGATGGCCGTCGCGCCGAAGGGAGCCGCCAAGTGAGCGCCAAGAAACTCCTCGTCGGCCTGACCCTGGCCGCAGCCGCCGGCATCGTGCTGGCAGCGGGGGCCGACCTCGGCCAGGCCGAGAAGCAGGCCACCAACTGGACGGCCATCGGCATGTTCGGCGCCTTCGTCGCCTTCACGCTGTGGATCACCAAGTGGGCCGCGGCCAAGACCAAGAGCACGGCCGACTTCTACACCGCCGGCGGTGGCATCACCGGCTTCCAGAACGGCCTGGCGATCGCGGGCGACTACATGTCGGCTGCGTCGTTCCTGGGCATCAGCGCGGCGGTCATGGCCTCGGGCTTCGACGGGCTGATCTACTCGATCGGCTTCCTCGTGGGCTGGCCGGTGGTGACCTTCCTGCTCGCCGAGCGGCTGCGCAACCTGGGCAAGTTCACCTTCGCCGACGTGGCGGCCTTCCGCTTCCAGCAGACGCCGGTACGCATGTTCGCCGCCAGCGGCACGCTGGTGGTGGTGGCCTTCTACCTGATCGCGCAGATGGTGGGCGCGGGCCAGCTGATCAAGCTGCTGTTCGGCCTGGAGTACTGGATGGCGGTGGTCATCGTCGGCGGCCTGATGATGGTCTACGTGCTCTTCGGTGGCATGACCGCCACGACCTGGGTGCAGATCATCAAGGCCATCATGCTGCTGGGTGGCGCCACCTTCATGGCCTTCATGGTGATGGCGCACTTCGGCTTCAGCCCCGAGGCCATGTTCGCCAAGGCGGTGGAGATCAAGACCGGCCTGGCCACCAGCGCCGGCAAGAGCCCCGAGGAGGCCGCGAAGGCGGGCTTCAGCATCATGGGGCCGGGCGGTTTCGTGAAGGACCCGATCAGTGCCATCAGCTTCGGCATGGCGCTGATGTTCGGCACCGCCGGCCTGCCGCACATCCTGATGCGCTTCTTCACCGTGCCCAACGCCAAGGAAGCGCGCAAGTCGGTGCTGTGGGC
>JAIYDH010000384.1 GCA_027487585.1 Rubrivivax sp. | reverse complement strand
TGGCTGAAGGCCTCGGAGGCGGCGCCGAACACCACCACCTCGTCGGGCCGGTGCGCAGCCGGCAGTGCCAGTGCGCCTTCGAGCCCCTTGAGGTTGGGCGTGAGCACGGCGTAGCGCACGCCGGCCGGGCGCTGCAGGCCCATCAGCACTTCGGTGTTGTCGGCCATCTGCGGCACCCACTTCGGGCTCACGAAGCTGGTGACCTCGATCTCGCGCAGGCCCGCCGCCTGCAGCCGCTGCACCAGTTCGATCTTGGCGGCGGCCGGCACCGGCTGCGCTTCGTTCTGCAGCCCGTCGCGCGGGCCGACTTCGCACAGGGTGACGTGGGCGGGAAACATCACGGGGCAGCTCCGGGAAAAGAGATCGTCGACGACGGCGCTTCAAATGTACCGGGGCGTTGCGCGCACAACGGCCTGCTGGTCTGCGGCGCGCTGCTGGCCAAGACCATGGGCCGGTGCTGCGTCAGGCCTTTTCGAGCCGCAGCAGCTCGGCGCCCTCGGCCACCTGATCGCCCACGGCGTACAGCAGCTCGGCCACCGTGCCGTCGCGCGGAGCGGCCAGCGTGTGTTCCATCTTCATCGCCTCCATCACCGCCAGCGGCTGGCCCTTGGTGACGGCGGCACCGGCGGCCACCAGCAGCGAGATCACCTTGCCGGGCATCGGCGCCGTCAGGCGGCCGCCCTCGGCGGCGCCGTCGGCGGCGTGCACGAGCGGGTCGTGCTCCTGCAGCAGCGCGCTGCCACCGGGCAGCGTGGGCGCGAAAACGGCGTAGCGCTCGCCCACGCGGTAGACGGCCAGCAGCGCGCGGACGCCGGCCACTGAGACATCGAAGCGGCCTTCGCCCAGGGCTCGGCTGGTGAACGGCAGCCGCACGGCGCCCAGCTCCAGCACGGCGCTGCCGTCGTGGCGGCGCTCGAGCACGGCCTGCAGGGGCTCGTCGCCGCGCACCAGCACCAGGCGGCGGCGGGCACCACCAGCCAGACGCCAGCCGTCGCGGCGGCTCCAGGGGTCGGCGCCTTCGCGCTGCGCCTCGCCGGCCAGCTGCCAGGCGGCCACGCCGGCGGCGGCCCAGGCGGCCGGCAGCACCGGGCCTTCGAACAGCGCCGGCCGCTCGCGCTCGATGAGCGCGGTGTCGAGATCGGCCGTGGCAAAGGCGCGGCTGGCCACCACGCGCTGCAGGAAGGCCACGTTGGTGGCCAGTCCGACGATGTGCGTCTGCGCCAGCGCCGCCGCCAGCCGCGCCAGCGCCTGGTGGCGGTTTTCGCCCCAGACGATGAGCTTGGCGATCATCGAGTCGTAGTGCGGGCTGATGGCGTCACCCTCGCGCACGCCGCTGTCCACACGCGGCAGCTCGGCTGAACGCTCGAAGCTCACGTGCGCCGGCCAGCGCGCCACGTGCAGCGTGCCGGTGGCGGGCAGGAAGCCGGCGTCGGGGTTCTCGGCGCAGATGCGCGCCTCGATGGCGTGGCCGCGCATCGGCACCTCGTGCTGCGCCAGCGGCAGCGGCTCGCCGCTGGCCACACGCAGCTGCCACTCCACGAGGTCCAGGCCCGTGACGGCTTCGGTCACCGGGTGCTCGACCTGCAGCCGCGTGTTCATCTCCATGAAGTAGAAGCGGATGTCGCCATCCCCTTCGGGCTCGGCGATGAATTCCACGGTGCCCGCGCCCACGTAGCCCACGGCCTGCGCGGCGGCCACCGCAGCGGCGCCCATCTGCGCGCGGCGCTCGGCGCTCAGGCCGGGCGCGGGCGATTCCTCGAGCACCTTTTGGTGGCGGCGCTGCACCGAGCAGTCGCGCTCGTTCAAGTGCACGCAGTGGCCGTGCGCATCGGCAAAAACCTGGATCTCGATGTGCCGCGGGCGCGTGACATAACGCTCCACCAGCACGTGGTCGTCGCCGAAGCTGGCCGCCGCCTCGCGCTGGCAGCCGGCGAGTGCGGCGGCGAAGTCCTCGGGCCGGTCGACCCGCCGCATGCCCTTGCCACCGCCGCCCGCGCTGGCCTTGATCAGCACCGGGTAGCCGATGCGCGCTGCCTCGCGCGCCAGCAGGGCCGGGTCGTTGTCAGCCCCGTGGTAGCCGGGCACCAGCGGCACGCCGGCCTTTTCCATCAACGCCTTGGCGGCGCTCTTGCTGCCCATCGCGGCAATGGCGCTGGCCGGCGGGCCGATGAAGACGAGGCCATGGTCGGCGCAGGCCTGGGCGAAGTCTTCGTTTTCGCTGAGGAAGCCGTAGCCCGGGTGAATGGCCTGCGCGCCAGTGGCCTTGGCGGCGTCGATGATGCGTTGCCACTGCAGATAGCTCTCGCGCGGCGCATTACCGCCCACGTGCACGGCCTCGTCGCAGGCGCGCACGTGGCGCGAATCGGCATCGGCGTCGGAGTACACAGCCACCGTGCGCACGCCCAGGCGGCGCGCCGTGGCGGCCACGCGGCAGGCGATCTCGCCGCGGTTGGCAATCAGGATCTTGGCGAACATGGGCAGGTCCTCTTCAGGCCGCTACGGGCGGCCTGGGCATGAAGCGCTTCAGCAGCGCTCGCAGGAATCGGA
This sequence comes from Rubrivivax sp., assembly GCA_027487585.1. GTDB lineage: Bacteria > Pseudomonadota > Gammaproteobacteria > Burkholderiales > Burkholderiaceae_C > Rubrivivax. The sequence goes on along the minus strand of JAIYDH010000384.1, from coordinate 198 downwards.
AGAACACGGCAATGAGCGCCACAGCCAGCGCCACGAACAGCACGAAGAAGCCGGCCGGCATCGACTGCGGGTTCATGCCCGCCAGCCCGGATCGCGCTTGCCCAGGAACGCGGCCACGCCTTCGCGGCCCTCGTCGCTGGCGCGGATGTCGGCGATGCGGCGCGCCGTCTCGGCACGCAGCTCGGCGTCGATGGGCCG
>JAIYDH010000212.1 GCA_027487585.1 Rubrivivax sp. | reverse complement strand
GGTCGCGAATTGTCGCGTTTCAGGCTCGGCACCGGCCGGCACCCCTATGCGCAGCGGGCAAAAAAAAGCGGCCCCGGATAGGGCCGCTCGCGCAGCAGGCCATGCAGTTGCCTGCACGGCCTGCACTCTCTCAGGGCTTGTTCCCGGTGGGGAACGGCCAGGCCGCCGCTGGGTTCAGCGTGGTCTTGGCCGGTGCCGCAGGCGCAGCAGGCGCAGCAGGCGCGGGGGCGGCAGGCTTCTTGGCCGCCTTCTTGGCGGCCGGCTTCTTGGAGGCCGGCTTCTTGGCCGCAACCTTCTTGACCGCAGCCTTCTTCGCCGGTGCCGCCTTCTTGGCCGGTGCCGCCTTCTTCGCCGGGGCAGCCTTCTTCGCAGCAGCCTTCTTCGCCGGGGCGGCCTTCTTCGCAGCGGCCTTCTTCGCCGGTGCAGCCTTCTTCGCCGGGGCGGCCTTCTTCGCAGCGGCCTTCTTCGCCGGTGCAGCCTTCTTCGCCGGGGCGGCCTTCTTCGCCGGAGCGGCCTTCTTGGCCGGAGCGGCCTTCTTCGCAGTTGCCATAACGATCTCCTTGATCAAGTTGCAACAAGCACCGCACCGGTCGTTCCGGCGCGGGGATTCATCACCCGGGGGTCTGCTGGTGGGCGGATGCCCCCGGCAGTAGCCCCGGTGCGATGAACGGGGTCACGAGCCTGTCGGGTCTGATGCCCGGCTCGGCTCGGAATTCTTGATCTCTCATCCACCCACCCGTCGAGGGGCAGGTTGTGTTTGGCGTGTTCGATGGCAGGGACTGCGATGCAGCTCAGTCCCAGGCCAGCGCGCCGCCGGTCTGATAGTCGATGACACGGGTCTCGAAGAAGTTGCGTTCCTTCTTCAGGTCGATCATCTCGCTCATCCAGGGAAACGGGTTCTCCTCGTTGGGATACAGCGGATCGAGGCCGATCTGCGTGGCACGCCGGTTGGCGATGTAGCGCAGGTAACCCTTGAACATGCTGGCGTTGAGTCCCAGCACGCCACGCGGCATGGTGTCCTCGGCGTAGCGGTACTCGAGTTCAACTGCCTTCTCGAACAGCGTCTTGATCTCCGCCTTGAAGGCCGGCGTCCAGAGGTGCGGGTTCTCGAGCTTGATCTGGTTGATCAGATCAATGCCGAAGTTGCAGTGCATCGACTCGTCGCGCAGGATGTACTGGTACTGCTCGGCAGCACCCGTCATCTTGTTCTGCCGGCCGAGCGCCAGGATCTGGGTGAAGCCCACGTAGAAGAACAGGCCTTCCATCAGGCAGGCGAAGACGATCAGGCTCTTCAGCAGCGTCTGGTCGTTCTCCGGCGTGCCGGTGTGGAAGTGCGGATCCATGATCGCGTCGATGAACGGGATCAGGAACTCGTCCTTGTCGCGGATCGAGCTGACCTCGTGGTACGCGTTGAAGATCTCGCCCTCGTCGAGGCCGAGGCTCTCGACGATGTACTGGTAGGCGTGGGTGTGGATCGCTTCCTCGAACGCCTGGCGCAAGAGGAACTGCCGGCACTCGGGCGCCGTGATGTGTCGGTAGGTGCCGAGCACGATGTTGTTGGCGGCCAGCGAATCGGCGGTGACGAAGAAGCCGAGGTTGCGCTTGATGATGCGCCGCTCGTCTTCGGTGAGACCGTTCGGGTCTTTCCAGGTCGCGATGTCGCGCGACATGTTCACCTCTTGCGGCATCCAGTGGTTGGCGCAGGTGGAGAGGTACTTCTCCCAGGCCCACTTGTACTTGAACGGCACCAGCTGGTTGACGTCGGTCTGGCCGTTGATGATGCGCTTGTCGGCCATGTTCACGCGGCGCGCACTGACGGCGGCTGCGATGGCCGAATCGACCGCAGAGACTGCAGGCTTCGGTGCGGCCGGAGGCACCGGCAAGGTGGCGGCAGCGGGGAAGGGATTGCTGGGCAGTGCCGCCGCGTCCACGGGCTGCTTCGGCACCGAATTGATCGCGGCATTCAGCGCAGGAGCAGCCGCTGATGGGAGCGCCTTGATCGGCGTCGCGTCGGGTTGCTTCTTGACTTCGTCTTCCCAGACCAGCATGGGTTCTTCGTCCTGTGATGTTGAATTATCCGAGTGTTGTTCGCGAACACCAAGCACTGGTTGACATCGCGACGAACTCGTTGTTGCAGCAGCGCATCGCATCAGGGCCTTGTGAGAGCGGTTGCACAGACTGGTGCACGCACCCGCGGCCCCGAAACGACGCGCGCAAAGTCCTCATGGGCTGGCCTCGTGGCCTCGAATCACTGGCAGGCCTCGCAGTCGGGATCGTCGATCGAACAGAACTTGATGTCGGTCGCAGGCTCGCTCGCAGCAGCAGCAGCGGGCACTGCCGCAGCCGTGGCGCCCGCAGCGCCCGTGGCCATCGACACGGCATTCAAGGCACCCGGCGCGACCGTGCTCTTCTCGCTGTAGGTGGCGCTGGTGGTGCGCAGGTAGTAGGTGGTCTTCAGGCCACGCAGCCACGCCAGCTTGTAGGTCTCGTCGAGACGACGGCCCGAGGCACCGGCCATGTAGATGTTGAGCGACTGCGCCTGATCGATCCACTTCTGGCGCCGTGCACCGGCCTCGATGAGCCAGCTCGGATCGACCTCGAATGCGGTGGCGTACAGGCGCTTCAGCTCTTCGGGCACACGGTCAATCGGGCGCAGCGAACCGTCGAAGTGCTTGAGGTCGACGACCATCACGTCGTCCCACAGGCCGAGCTTTTTCAGATCACGCACCAGGTACTCGTTGATGACCGTGAACTCGCCCGACAGGTTGCTCTTGACGCTGAGGTTGCCGAAGCTCGGCTCGATCGACGCGTCGACGCCGATGATGTTGCTGATGGTGGCCGTGGGCGCGATGGCCACGCAGTTGCTGTTGCGCATGCCGTGCGTGGCGATGCGCTGGCGCAGCTGCGACCAGTCGAGCGTTTCGTTGCGGTCGACCTGCACCCACTCGTCGCCACCGCGTGCCTGCGCCAGCAAGGCCAGCGAGTCCTGGGGCAGGATGCCGCGGTCCCAGAGGCTGCCGCGGTAGCTGCTGTAGCGGCCGCGTTCGGCGGCCAGCTCGGTGCTGGCCCAGTAGGCGTGGTAGCACACCGCTTCCATGCTGCGGTCGGCAAAGGCCACGGCCTCGGCGCTGGCGTAGGGCACGCGCAGCTGGTACAGGCAGTCCTGGAAGCCCATGATGCCCAGGCCCACCGGGCGGTGGCGCAGGTTGCTGTCGCGCGCCTTCTTCACCGCGTAGTAGTTGATGTCGATGACGTTGTCGAGCATGCGCATCGCCGTCGCCACCGTCTTCTTCAGCTTGGCCTGGTCGATCTCGCCGTCTTTCAGGTGCTGAGCCAGGTTCACCGAGCCGAGGTTGCAGACCGCGATCTCGGTGTCGGAGGTGTTCAGCGTGATCTCGGTGCACAGGTTCGACGAGTGCACGACGCCCACGTGCTGCTGCGGGCTGCGCACGTTGCAGGCGTCCTTGAACGTGATCCAGGGGTGCCCGGTCTCGAACAGCATCGACAGCATCTTGCGCCACAGGTCCTTGGCCTGCGTGCGCTTGAAGAGCTTGATCTCGCCGCGGTCGACCTTGTCCTCGTAGGCAGTGTAGGCGGCCTCGAACTCGGCGCCGAACTTGTCGTGCAGGTCGGGGCAGGTGCTCGGGCTGAACAGCGTCCAGTGGCCGCCTTCGATGACACGCTTCATGAACAGGTCGGGAATCCAGTTCGCCGTGTTCATGTCGTGGGTGCGGCGGCGGTCGTCGCCGGTGTTCTTGCGCAGCTCGAGGAACTCCTCGAGGTCGAGGTGCCAGCTCTCGAGGTAGGCGCAGACCGCACCCTTGCGCTTGCCACCCTGGTTGACGGCCACCGCGGTGTCGTTCACCACCTTCAGGAACGGCACCACGCCCTGGCTCTTGCCGTTGGTGCCCTTGATGTAGCTGCCGAGGGCGCGCACGCGCGTCCAGTCGTTGCCCAGGCCACCAGCGAACTTGCTGAGCAGCGCGTTTTCCTTCAGGGCTTCGTAGATGCCGTCGAGGTCGTCGGCCACCGTGGTGAGGTAGCAGCTCGAGAGCTGGCTGCGCCGCGTGCCGCTGTTGAACAGCGTCGGCGTCGAGCTCATGAAGTCGAAGCTGGAGAGCACGCCGTAGAACTCGATGGCGCGCGCCTCACGGTCGATCTCGCCCAGCGCCAGGCCCATGGCCACGCGCATGAAGAAGGCCTGCGGCATCTCGATGCGGTGCTCGTCGATGTGCAGGAAGTAGCGGTCGTACAGCGTCTGCAGGCCGAGGTAGTCGAACTGCAGGTCGCGGCTGGCGTCGAGCGCGGCGCCCAGGCGGGCCAGATCGAACTGCAGCAGCTTGTCATCGAGCAATTCGGCCTCGACGCCCTGCTTGATGAACTGCGGAAAGTAGTCGGCGTAGCGCGTGGCCATCTGCGCCTGCGTGACCTCTTCGCCGAGGATCTCGCGGCGGATGGTGTGCAGCAGCAGGCGGGCCGTGGCGCGCGTGTAGCTCGGCTCTTTCTCGATCAGCGTGCGGGCGGCCAGGATGGCGGCCTTGTAGACCTCGTCGATCGGCACGCCGTCGTAGAGGTTGCGGCGCGTCTCGGCCAGGATGGGCTCGGCCTGCACCTCGGCACCCAGGCCGGCACAGGCGCTCTCGATCAGCGAGCGCAGCGCGTGCATGTCCAGCGCCACGCGCTGGCCGTTTTCGATGACATGCAGATCGGGCGTCTTGACGACGGCCGGCGCACCCTGGCGCGCACGCTCCTGCGAGCGACGCTCGCGGTACAGCACGTAGGCGCGCGCCACCTCGTGGTGGCCGCCGCGCATCAGGCCGAGTTCGACCTGGTCCTGCACGTCCTCGATATGGAAGGTACCGCCGCCCGGGCGGCTGCGCAGCAGGGCGCGCACGACACTGCCGGTGAGCTGCTCGACCGTCTCGCGCACGCTGGCCGAAGCCGCGCCTTGCGTGCCGTGCACCGCCAGAAAGGCCTTCATCAGCGCGACCGCGATCTTGTCGGGCTCGAAGCCGACGACGGCGCCGTTGCGCCGGATGATCTGGTACGACGTGTAGGCGGCTGCGGGCGAACCCGCCACGGTGGCGGCGACGGCCGCAGCCGTGGGTTGACGCTGGGGCGCGTGGGCGGCGATGTCGACAGATTGCATTCGATCCCCTCGGTATCTTTGGTGTGGGCCACGGCGTCGGTGCGACGTCGCGTTCGGGTGGAGTTCAGGGCGTTGGCATGCGGCGATGCAGCCGTGGTCGGGGGCCTTGAGCCCGGGCTGCGCCGGATGCTTGACGTCTGGGTGTGGTGATCCTGCGGCGGCGGTGTAGCGCGTCCTCACGCCGCCCCAAGCAAGCACTATATCTGGGGTGCCGACCCCCTTCAACCCACTAGCGATAGTGTTCAGTGCGGGCGATCCCCGATTGTCCCCAGATGCGTGGATTTACTCTCGCGACACAGCCTTCGCCGCTTCCGCGGAGCCGCCGGCAGGCCCTTGAGCGAGACTTCCGGCCGTCGCGCCGCGCCGCTGCTCGACGCTGCAAGGGCGCACCGCACCAACCGGGGATCAACGCCGCATGGTGGCCCTGCGGGGCTCGTCATTGCTGAAGGTCGACGAGCGCGCCGCATCGTGCCGGCCGTGGTGTTCAACCCACACGCGGCACGCCAACTCCACTGCCGTGCAGACTGCGGGCCACGCGCAGCCAGTCGAAACCGGGGCCGGGATCGGCCTTGCGTCCTGGGGCCACGTCTTCGTGACCCACCACCTCACGCAGTGGATGACGCCTGGCCAGGCTTCGCAGCAGGCGGGCCAGCGTGCGGTACTGGGGCAGTTCGAAGTGCAGTCCTTCGAGGCCTTCGAGCTCGATTCCCACCGACCAATCGTTGCAGTTCGGGCGCCCGCGCCATGCAGACACCCCCGCATGCCAGGCGCGCGCCTCGGTGCCAGCGAACTGCAGCACCCGGCCGCTGCGGCGTACGAAAAAATGTGCCGAAACCTGAAGGCCACGAATGCCCTGGAAAAAGGGGTGCGCATCCCAGTCCAGGCGGTTGGTGAAGAGCCGCTCGACCGCGTCACCGCTCCACACACCCGGCGGCAGGCTGATCGAATGCACCACGGCCAGCGTCACCGCGGTGCCCTCGGGCCGCAGCCCGACGTTCGGCGATGGCCGCCAAGATGCGCCGGCCCACCAGCCGCCACCGCTCCAGACTTGCCGCCGGCTCACCGCACGGGGTCCGGTCGCTCAGCTGCCGTCGGGCTCGGCCGCAGCCTGCTCACCGCCGATGCCCAAGCGCGCCATGCGATAGCGCATCTGGCGCAGCGACAGGCCCAGGCCCGCCCCCGCTGCGGTGCGGTTGTAGCGGTGGCGTTCGAGTGCGCGCTGCAGCACCTGGCGCTCGACCTCGTCGAGGTAGGCCACCAGGTCGGCGGGCAACGGCGGCTGGGCGCCACTGGTCTGCGCGGCCGCCGAAGGCGGCGGCGCTTGCGGCGCCAAGGGCAGCGCGACGCTCGCCGGCCCGTTCACCCCGAGGCCGCCGGCTTCGGTACCCGCCTCGTCGAAGGCGATGTCGGGCAGACCGAGATCATCGACGCCGATCGACGGCCCCGCGGCCAGCGCCAGTGCGCGATGCAGCAGATTTTCGAGTTCGCGAACGTTGCCCGGAAAGGCATAGCTCAGCAGGCGCTGCTCGGCCTCGGGGGCCAGTGTGGGCAACGGCGAGACTCCCGCGTCGCGGGCGATGCGTTCGACGACCGCACGGCAGATCGCCGGCACGTCGCCCAGCCGCTCGCGCAGCGGCGGCACGACGATGCGGATGACATTCAGGCGGTAGTACAGATCCTGGCGAAAACGCCCGGCCTGCACCTCGCTGCCGAGGTCCTTGTGCGTCGCGCTGACGATGCGCACGTTCACCGGCTGTTCGGTGGTCGCCCCCAACGGCCGCACGGCGCGCTCCTGGATAACCCGCAGCAGCTTGCTCTGCATGGCCAGCTGCAGATCGCCGATCTCGTCAAGGAACAGCGTGCCCGATTGCGCGGCCTGGAAGAAGCCGTCGCGGTCTTCGTTCGCGCCTGTGAAGGCGCCCTTGCGATAGCCGAAGAACTCGGCCTCGATCAGGTTCTCGGGGATGGCGCCGCAATTGACGGCGATGAACGGGCCACCGGCCCGCGCCGAGCAATCGTGGATGGCACGCGCCACCAACTCCTTGCCGGTGCCAGACTCGCCATACACCTGCACGGGCGCCATGCTGCGCCCGACCTTCTCGACGAGCGAGCGCACCTGCTGCATGGCCGCGGAGTCACCGAGCAGCCGCTGCAGCGCAGGCCGCCGCGGCGCATTGGTCGGCGCCGCCACACGCCCGGCCGCGGCCGCTGGCACGCGGCCAAGCGCAGAGGCCACCACGGCGCGGAACTGCCGCAGGTCTACTGGCTTGGTGAGGTAGTCGTAGGCGCCTGCCTTCAGGGCCTCGACGGCGTTTTCAGGCGAGCCGTAGGCGGTGATCACCACCGCTCGCTCCGGCCGCCCCGCCTCGTCGAGCCGATGCAGCAGGTCGAGGCCCGTACCGTCGGGCAGCCGCATGTCGGTAATGAGCAATTGAAAGCCGCCCGGCCCGCGCTCCTGCAGCAGCGCCCAGCCTTCGGTCACCGAGCCGGCGCTTTCAACGTCGTAGCCCTCGCGCAGCAGCGTCAGCTCGTACAGCGTGCGCAGGTCGGGCTCGTCGTCGACGACGAGCAGTCGCGGGTTGGATGCGGCGGTCACGGAATTCGCGGGTCAGGCGAGCGGCAGGGTCGGTGCGGCCGGTGTTCCCGCCAGTGCGGTGCGGCGCATGCGAACGATGAACTCGTTGCTCAGGCGCTCGGCCGCGGGCCGGGGTCGGTACTCGATGCTGGCGCCGTAGCGTTCGCACAGTTCGCGGCAAATATACAGGCCGAGTCCTGTGCCCCGGCTGCGCGTGGAGAAGAAGGGCTCGAACAGCAGGCGCTCGACCTCCGGCGCGATCGGCGCGCCATCGGACAGGACCGACAGCGCCACGCGCTGGTCGTCGGTCGGCGCCAGCCGCAAGAACACCGACCCGGGTTCGCCGCTGGCATGGCGCAGGGCGTTGTCAAGCAGGTTCACCAGCACGCGGCGCAGGTGCTCCGGATCGAAGGCCACGCCGAGCGGCGCCGGGTGGAGTTCGGCGCGCAGCGGGCTGGCCGTGCCCATCGGCAAGGCCTGCGTGCGCGCCCAATCGGTGGCCGCGTGGGCCACGGCCGCTGCCGCGTCGACCGCCTGGGCCTCAGGCAGCGCGCTCGGCGCGACTTCCATGACGTCGTCCACCAGTCGCTTCAACCGCAACACGTTGTCGGCCACGATCGCCGCGAGCTGGTGCTGGTCCGGCGGCAGCGGGTCTTCCATCATCAGCGCGTTGGCTTGCGCGATGGCCGCCAGCGGGTTGCGGATCTCGTGCGCGATGCCCGCCGACACGCGCCCCATCGCAGCCAGCTTCTCTTGGCGGATGCGGGCCTGCAGCGTGCGCAGGTCTTCGAGCAGCAGCACGGCCGCGGGTTCGGACTGCGCGGCTTCGATGCCCCGTGTCACCTCGGCCGCGCGGGCGCGCATGAAGCGCACCCGCAGACGCAGCGTGCGCGTGTGGCCCTGGCCGAAGGCAAGCTGGACATCCTGGCCCGCCTCGGGCCACTGGCCACTGCCGACCGCCTGCTGGGCGGCTTGCCACAAGGCTGCCCATGCGGCCTGACGGTCGAGGAAAAACGGCGCTGGCGGTGACAGCCCCTGGTCGACAAGCAGCGCCCGTGCGGCCGGGTTGGCGGCACGCACCTGCAGCGCGCGGTCGACCACCAGCACGCCGTCGACCATCTCCTCGATGACGAGGCGGTTGAGCTGCGCCTGCTGGCGCGCCAGCTCCAGGCTGCCACGCGCGGCCAGTTCCTCGCGCGACAGGCGCCCGGCCAGTTCGCTGGCCAGCAGCACGATCACGAACAGGCCCAGGCCGGCCAGGCCCGACTGCAGCATCAGCGTTGGCGAGTCCGGCCCGCTGCGCCACGCCGCCGCCAGCAGCACCAGCGCCACGGCCGCCGTGGTGCCGAGCGCGCGCACGCGTGAGGTCAGTACGCCGGCCATCAGCACGGGCAGCACCAGCAGCGCTGCGAAGTTGAACGAGACACCCACTTCCAGCAGGTGCAGCAAGGAGAACGCGGCCACGTCGACGCCGATGGTCGACAGCCACTGCCGCCGCCGCTGACCCGCGCCACTGACCGGCTCGGCCAGCGCGCCCAGGCGCGGCAGCAGCCACAGCGTGATGGCCTGGGTGGCGTACACCAGCGCCACCAGCACGGCCCACTCGGCCTGGCGCTGGCCGCTCCAGGCACCGATACCCTGCACCGCGACGACGCTCAGCCCGATGGCGGCCCGCGCGGCAACGTAACTGCGCACGGCGCGGGCAAAAGCGGTGTCCTGGGCATCACGCTGGCGGCGCACATGGCGGTCGAGGAAGCGGCTGTCGCTCTTTGGCGGCAGCGTGCTGCCGGCCCACGGGAGATCGGCGGGGTTGTCGTAGTGCGTCTCGTGGTCCTCGGAGCGCCGGCCGCCGGTGCCGCGGCGGTCGCTCTGGCGGCGGTCACCGCGGCGGCGGTCGGCCTCGCGCGGGTCCATCGGTGTCGTGCGGCAGCGGCCTCAGCCGCCGCTGTGCGGCCCGGCCAGGCGGTGCGCTTCGCTGCAGTAGGCGTGGCCGGCGGCGTCGCGCAGGGCATCGGCCGCAGGCAGGTGCACGCCGCAGTGGGCACAGGCCAGCATGGTCTGGGGCGCGCCCGGCGCGGCCGCCTTGGCGGCGTCGCGCTTGGGCGCTGAGTCCGGGGGTGTCTTGCGCCGGCCCATCGCCAGCCACAGCAGCCCGCCGACGACCACGATCAGGAGCACGACGAATTTCATGGCACGTGCCCCAGCAGGAGATTCATTCCACGGCGCGACGAAGCACGACCTCAAGCACGAAGCGCGAGCCGGCGTAGCCCAGCAGCAGCAGCACAGCGCCCGTGTACAGCCAGCGCGTGGCCTGGCGTCCGCGCCAGCCGCGCACGCGGCGGCCGACGAGCAGCGCGCCGATCACGGCCCAGGCCAGCACCGAGAACACCGTCTTGTGCTCGAGCCAGCGCCCGGGCGGTGAGGTCAGGCTGGTGACGATGCCGAGCACCAACGTGGCCGTGAGCACGATGAAGCCGACCTCGACAAAGCGAAAGGTGATGCGCTCCAACTGCAGCAGCGGCATGCCCTGCGCGGCACGCGGTGCGAGCGCCGCCGTACCGGCCCCGCGCGTGCGCCGCTCGGCGGCGTCGAGCCACAGGCCATGCAGCACGGCGGCGCCGAAGAGCCCGTACGAACCGACGCCGAGCGCAAAGTGCAGCGGCGCCAGCGACGACTGCATGACACGCGGATCGCCCGGGAAGGTGGCTGCCAGCAGCACCGCCACGATGCCGGCCAGGCCCAACCACTGGCGCACCACAGGCAGCGGCAGCAGGCGGCTTTCGACGGTGTAGACGGCGATCACCAGCCACACGGCCGTCGACAGCACCGGCCCGAAACCCAGCCGGGCGCCGGGCGTGCTCTGGCCGAGGCCGGCGATGTCGATGAGCAACAGCAGGGCATGCAGCACGAGCCCGCCGAGCAGCCCCGCTGCCGACAGCCGCCCCCACGAATGGGCCGGCACGGTGGCCAGCAGGTACAACGCCGAGGCCACCAACACCAACAGCAACCCGCCACCGGGGGCGAGCAGAGGGGAGCCGGTCGATAAAATCATCCCGGCAGTGTGCCATGCGGCACTTGCCTTCCCACCCACTTGACGACGCCCATGGCCACCCACCTTACCGATCGACTCTCGAAGCTCGTGAAGACGATGCGCGGCCAGGCCCGCATCACCGAGAGCAACGTGCAGGAGATGCTGCGCGAGGTGCGCATGGCGCTGCTCGAGGCCGACGTGGCGCTGCCGGTGGTGCGCGACTTCATCGCCCGCGTCAAGGACAAGGCGCTGGGGCAAGAGGTCGCGGGCTCGCTGAACCCGGGCCAGGCGCTGGTGGGTATCGTTCACAAGGAGCTGGCGGCGACGATGGGCGAAGGGGTCTCCGACCTCAACCTCGCCGCGCAGCCGCCGGTGGTCATCCTGATGGCGGGCCTGCAGGGCGCGGGCAAGACGACAACGACCGCCAAGCTGGCCAAGCACCTGATCACGAAGCGAAAGAAAAAGGTGCTCACGGTGTCGGCCGACGTCTACCGCCCCGCCGCGATCGAGCAGCTGAAGACCGTGACCGGGCAGGCCGGCGCCGAGTGGTTCGCGTCCACGCCCGAGCAGAAGCCGCGCGACATCGCGCTGGCCGCACTCGACCACGCCAAGCGCCACTACTTCGACGTGCTGATCGTCGACACCGCC
>JAIYDH010000189.1 GCA_027487585.1 Rubrivivax sp. | reverse complement strand
TCGATGAACTCGACGCCGTACTCCAGCGTGAGGTCGATCGGGGGCGTGATCTTGATCGCGTCTTCCTTGCCGCTGACGCGGAAGTTCGTCAGCTGCTTGGTGCGCGTGGCGTTCACGACCAGATCGTTGTCGCGGTTGTGGATGCCGACGATCATGCCCTCGTAAACCGGGTCGTTCGGCTTGACGAACATGCGGCCCCGGTCGTCGAGCTTGCCCAGCGCATAGGTGAAGATCTCGCCCGCATCCATGCTGATCAGCACGCCGTTCTTGCGGCTGGCGATGTCGCCGCGGTGCGGCTCGTAGCCGTCGAAGATGTTGCTGATGAGGCCCGAGCCCCGCGTCAGGTTCATGAACTCGTTGCTGAAGCCGATCAGGCCGCGCGCCGGAATGCGGTACTCCAGGCGCACACGGCCCTGGCCATCGGGCTCCATGTTGACCAGTTCGCCCTTGCGCTCGCCCAGGGCCTGCATCACGCCACCCTGGTGCTGTTCTTCCACGTCGGCGGTCACCAGCTCGATCGGCTCGCACTTCTCGCCGTTGATCTCCTGGAACACCACGCGCGGCTTGCTGACGGCGAGCTCATAGCCTTCGCGGCGCATGTTCTCCAGCAGGATGGTCAGGTGCAGCTCGCCCCGGCCCATGACCTCAAAGACGCCGTCTTCCTTGGTTTCGCTGACGCGCAGCGCGACGTTGCTTTGCAGCTCTTTCTGCAGGCGGTCCCAGATCTGGCGGCTGGTGACGTACTTGCCTTCGCGGCCGGCCAGCGGGCTGGTGTTGACGCAGAAGTTCATCGTCAGCGTCGGCTCGTCGACCTTCAGCATCGGCAGCGGCGCCGGGTTGGCCGGGTCGGTGACGGTGACGCCGATGCTGATGTCGTCGATGCCGTTGATCAGCACGATGTCGCCGGGGCCGGCTTCCGTCACCTGCACGCGGTCCAGGCCCTGGAAGGTGAGCACCTGGTTGACGCGGCCCTTGACGGCCTTGCCGTCCGGGCCTTCCATCACCAGCACGTCCATGCCGGGGCGGATCTTGCCGGCGCCGATGCGGCCCACGCCAATGCGGCCGACGAAGGTGGAGTAGTCCAGCGCCGAAATCTGCAGCTGCAGCGGCGCATTCGGGTCACCCTGGTGCGAAGGCACGTGCTTCAGGATGGTGTTGAACAGGGCCGACATGTCCTCGCCCCACTTCTCGCCAGGCGCGCCCTCGGTCAAGCTGGTCCAGCCGTTGATGCCCGAGGCGTAGACCACGGGAAAGTCGAGCTGCTCGTCGGTGGCACCGAGCTTGTCGAACAGGTCGAAGGCGGCGTTGACCACGGCTTCCGGCTTGGCGCCCGGCTTGTCGACCTTGTTCACCACCACGATGGGCTTCAGGCCCAGGGCCAGCGCCTTCTTGGTGACGAAGCGGGTCTGCGGCATCGGGCCTTCCTGCGCGTCGATCAGCAGCACCACGCTGTCCACCATCGACAGGGCGCGCTCGACCTCGCCACCGAAGTCGGCGTGGCCCGGGGTGTCGACGATGTTGATGTGCGTGCCCTGCCAGCTGACGGCGCAGTTCTTGGCCAGGATGGTGATGCCGCGCTCGCGCTCGATGGCGTTGCTGTCCATCACGGTGTCGACGACCTTCTCGTGGTCGGCGAAGGTGCCGCTCTGGCGCAGCAGCTGGTCGACCATGGTGGTCTTGCCGTGGTCGACGTGGGCGATGATGGCGACGTTGCGGATGGCTCGGGTGCTCATAACGGGTGGTCCTGGACTTCGATGGGGCTCAGCAGGCGGTCGGCAATCAGTTCGCCTGCGGTGATGTGGGCGGTGCCGAGAAAGGCACCGTGTTCGTGGCGGCCAGGTCCGAAGACCTTGACGGCGGGTTGGTCGGCCAGCGCGACACGCCGGCGCAAGCCGGTGAGAAAGCGCCCGGCTTCGTCGGCCGGCAGCCGCACCTCGGGCCAGTTGCCGAGCAGCACCTCGGGCGGCAGCAGGCGCGCGTCGCGCTCAGGCTCGGCCAGGGCTTGCAGCTCGTCGATGCCGATGGCGTCGGCCACCTTCAGGCTGCCGCTTTCGGTGCGGCGAAGTGCCGACAGGTGGGCGCCACAACCCAGCGCCTCGCCGATGTCTTCGGCCAGCGTGCGGATGTAGGTGCCTTTGCTGCAGCGCACGTCGATCACGAGTTCGTCAGCCTGCCACGACAGCATGTCGATGGCGTGAATCGACACCCGCCGCGGCGAGCGCTCCACCTCGACGCCGGCACGCGCCAGGTCGTAGAGCTTGCGGCCTTCGTGCTTGAGGGCGCTGTGCATGGGCGGCAACTGGTCGATCACCCCGGTGAACCGGGCGCAGGCGGCGCGGATGGCGGCCTCGTCCACAGCCACCGGGCGCGTGTCGATGACCTCGCCTTCCCGGTCGCCGGTGCTGGTGCGCTGGCCGAGCTTGAGCGTGGCGGTGTAGCGCTTGTCGGCATCAAGGCTCGCCTGGCTGAACTTGGTGGCCGCGCCCAGGCACAGCGGCAGCAGGCCGGTGGCCAGCGGATCGAGCGTGCCGGTGTGGCCCGCCTTTTCGGCGCGCAGCATGCCCTTGACCTTCTGCAAGGCGTCGTTGCTCGTCCAGCCCAGCGGCTTGTCGAGCAGAAGCACACCGTGCAGCACACGGCGAACCTGGCGCGGGCCACACTGGCGCTGCATCAGTCTTCCTTGGCCCGCACGGCGTTGGCGCGCATGATCAGCGCCGACAGGTCGGCGGCACGCTCGGTGGTCTTGTCGAACTGGAAGTGCAGCGTCGGCACGGTGTGGATCTGCAGCCGCTTGAACAGGCCGTTGCGCAAGAAGCCCGCTGCCTCGTTCAGCGCTTTCTCGCATTCGGCGGCGTCGCTGATCAGCACCGAGAAGTACACCTTGGCGTGCGCGTAGTCGGGCGAGACCTCGACGCTGTTGATCGTGACCAGGCCGATGCGCGGGTCCTTCAGGTCGCG
>JAIYDH010000063.1 GCA_027487585.1 Rubrivivax sp. | reverse complement strand
TGCACATCACCGACCTCGAAGCCGCCATCAACTGGTGGCGCGAGCGCTCGCCGTCGCCCGACGGCATCAGCGCCTGCCCCGAGGTGCGCGCGCTGGCCGAGGTGTATGCGCTGATGGTCTGGCACCGCGAGACGCTGGCCGACGAACGCACGATGCCGAAGAAGGCGCACGCCGCCTGGCTGGCCTGGTACGCCACCACGCCCGACGCGCCCTGCATCGCCATCTGCTCCACGAGCCAGGGCGACGAGGTCTGCAAGGGCTGCGGCCGCAGTTTCGGCGAGGTGCAGCACTGGCCGGCCTTCACGCCCGCGCAGAAGCGCAGCGTCTGGCGCCGCATCACGCAGGAGGCCACGGCCTGGCGCTTCAACCGCTACGCCGAGCGCGCCCGCGCCGCCAGCGGCGAAGACCACCCCGACCCGGTGCGCTTTTCGGCGCCATCGTCGCCCGCTTGAGCGGCCCGGCTTGAGCACAGCCCCGACAGGCTGGCGCGACAGCGCGCGCCGCATCGCGCCGCTGGCCTGGCCGGTGTTCGTGGGCCAGGTGTCGGTGCTGGCCTTCGGCACCATCGACACCGTGTTCGTGGCCCGCTTTGCCGCGGGCGACCTGGCCGCGCTGGCCGTCGGTGCGGCGGCCTACATCACGGTGTTCATCGGCTTCATGGGCGTGCTGGTGGCGCTGTCGCCCATCGTCGGCCAGTTGCAGGGCGCCGGCAAACAGGCCGAGGCGGGCCAGCAGCTGCACCAGGCGCTGTGGGTGGCGCTGGGCCTGGCCGCCGTGGGCTGCACGCTGCTGGCGTTTCCAGAGCCTTTCCTGGCCCTGGCGCAAACCTCGCCCGAGGTCGAGGAGCGCGTGCGCGGCTACCTGCTGGCGCTGGCCTTCTCCTTGCCGGCCTCGCTGCTGTTCACGCTGTTCCGCGCCTTCAACACCGCGGTGTCGCGGCCCAAGGTGGTGATGGCCATCCAGCTCGGCGGCCTGGCCGCCAAGGTGCCGCTGTCGGCGATGCTGGTGTTCGGCGTGCCGGCGCTCGGCCTGCCGCCGATGGGCGTGGTGGGCTGCGGCATCGCCACCGCGCTGGCGATGTGGGCACAGGTGCTGCTGGCCTGGCGCGTGCTGCGGCGCGACGCCTTCTACGCGCCGTACCAGATCTGGGGCCGCGGGCTGGACCGGCCGGCGCGCGCGCCGCTGGTGGCGCAGTTGAAGCTGGGCGTGCCGCTGGGTGCCTCGATCCTGGTCGAGGTGACGGGCTTCGCCTTCATGGCGCTCTTCATCGCGCGGCTGGGCACCACGGCGGTGGCCGGGCACCAGCTGGCCGTCAACTTGGTGAGCCTGATGTTCATGGTGCCGCTGGCCATCGGCAACGCCGGCAGCACGCTGGTGGCGCAGGCCATCGGCGCCGGCCGCCACCAAGAGGCCGCGCGGCTGGGCTGGCACTCGCTGCTCATCGGCCTGGTCATCGCCACCTTGATGGGGCTGGCGGTGTTCGTGCTGCGCCGGCCTGTGCTGGGCCTGTACACGGGCGACGCCGCGGTGCTGGCCGCGGCCTTGCCGCTGGTGGCCTGGCTGGCGGTGTTCCACACCGCCGACGCCGCGCAGACCATCGCCGCCTTCGTGCTGCGCGCCTACAAGATCACGCTCGTCTCGGTGCTCATCTACGTGGCCGCCCTGTGGGGCGTGGGCCTGGGCGGGGGCTACTGGCTGGCTTTCAATGTGGGTGGCATCACGCCGGCCGCGCTGCGCGGGGCGCCGGGCTACTGGTTCGCGTCCACCGCCGGGCTGGTGGTGGCCGGCGTGGCACTGACGGCCGTGCTGGCGGTGGTGCTCAAGCGGCGGCGGGCTTCGGCGCCGGCAGGCTGATGACGAAGCGGCTGCCGCCGCCTTCGTGGGCCTCGCAGCGGGCCCGGCCGCCGTGGCGCTCGGCGATCTGGCGCACCAGCGCCAGCCCGAGGCCGACACCGCCTTCGCGCTCGGCATGCCCGGGCAGGCGGAAGAAGGGCTCGAAGATGCGCTCGCGCCAGGCCTCGGGCACGCCGGGGCCGCGGTCGGCCACGGCCACGTCCACGCCGCCGTCGGCGCGGCGCGCCACCTGCACCTCGACGCCCTCGCCGGCATAGCGGCGCGCGTTTTCGAGCAGGTTGCGCACGGCGCGGCGCAGCAGCCGTTCGTCACCCGGCTGCACCACGTCGTCGCCCGCGGCGCTGGCGCCCACGCGCGCGGCCTCCTCGGCGGCCACGGCCAGCAGCGCCACGGGCTGCGAGGTGTCGAGCGTGGCGCTGGCGTCGAGCCGGCTGGCCAGCAGCACTTCTTCGACGAGTGCATCGAGCTCGCCGATGTTGGTGTGGATCTCGTGCTTCAGGCGCGCGCGCATCTCGGGTGACGCGTCGTCGAGCATGGCCATCGCCATCTTCAGCCGCGCCAGCGGGCTGCGCAGCTCGTGGCTGGCGTTGGCCAGCAGGTTCTGGTGCGAGCGCAGCAGCGCCTCGATGCGGCCGGCCGCGCGGTTGAAGCTGACCGCCACCGCCGCGACCTCGTCGCGCCCGCCTTCGTCGACGCGCTGGTGCAGCGCGCC
>JAIYDH010000359.1 GCA_027487585.1 Rubrivivax sp. | reverse complement strand
CGACCTCGCGCTCTTCAAGCCCACGCCCGGCCGCGGCATCGCCTTCGACCGCGAGTCGCGCCCGGCCACCGCGCTGCTGCGCCCGCTGGGCGAGGCCGAGCCGCGCTGGCCGCAGCTGCGCCAGCTGGTCAAGGGCAGCATGGACCTGCGCGCCGCGCTGGACACCGAAGACGCGCGCCGCCTGAAGCAGGCCGTGGGCTCGCTGAAGCCCGACCAGGTGAAGGCCTTCCAGGAAGACCTCGGCCTCGTCAGCCTGTACACGCACGGCACGCACGTGGCCGGCATCGCGGTCGAGGGCAACCCGTTCGCCCGCGTCTACACGGCCTCGATGCTGTGGGAACACCGCAGCGAGCCGGTGCGCCCGACCGAGGAGATGTCGCGCCGCACGGCCGCAGCCTACAAGCAGATCGTGCAGTCGTTCAAGGACCAGAAGCTGCGTGTCGTGAACATGAGCTGGCGCTACGGCACCAGCGCCTACGAGGGCATGCTCGCCTGGCACAACGTGGGCGCCACACCCGACGAGCGCAAGAAGCTCGCCCAGCGCCTGTTCGCCATCGAGCGCGATGCGCTGCGCGAGGCCATCGCGTCGGCGCCGGAGATCCTGTTCATCGCCGGCTCGGGCAACGAGGACAACAGCGCCGACTTCGAGGACTACATCCCTGCCGGCTTCCAGCTGCCCAACCTGCTGACCGTGGGCGCCGTCGACCGTGCCGGCGAGGAGACCAGCTTCTCCACCTTCGGCAAGACCGTGGTGCTGCACGCCAACGGCTTCGAGGTCGAGAGCCTGCTGCCCGGCGGCGACCGCATCAAGTTCAGCGGCACCAGCATGGCCAGCCCGCAGGTGGCCAACGCGGCGGCCAAGTTCTTTGCGTTGAAGCCCACGCTCACCGTGGCGCAGGTGCGCGAGGCGCTGCTCAAGGGCGCCGAGCGCAACGGCCGTGTGAACCTGGTGAACCCGCGCCGCAGCGCCGAGCTGCTCGACATCAAGCTCTGAGCACGCGGGCCGGTGCGGGGCCACGCGGGCTTCTAGACTCGCGGGGTGGACACCGCCGCCAACGCCGCCCCGCCGCTGGCCCAGTGCCCGCCCGAACGCTGGGCGGCGCTGCGTGGCGTGCTGACCGACATCGACGACACGCTGACGCACGATGCGCGGCTGGAGCCCGCGGCCGCCGACGCCCTGGCCGCGCTGCAGGCGGCGCGCGTGCCGGTGCTGGCCGTCACCGGGCGCTCGCTGGGCTGGTGCCGCGAGGTGGCCGCAGCCTGGCCCGTGGCCGGTGCGCTGGTGGCGCTGGTGGCCGAAAACGGCGCCGTGGCCCTGTGGCGCGAAGGCCGGCGCTGGCGCACCGTGTACACCGAGCCGCAGGCCCGGCGCCGGGCGCACGCGCGCCGGCTGGCCGCCTGTGCCGCGGCCGTGTGCCGCCAGGTGCCCGGTGCGCGCCTGGCACGCGACAGCGCCGGCCGCGAGACCGACATCGCCTTCGACCACGCCGAGCACGCGCAGCTGGGCGCGGCGGCCATCGACCGCGTGGTGGCGCTGATGCACGGGCACGGCCTGCAGGCCAGCGTCAGCTCGATCCACGTCAACGGCTGGATCGGCACGCAGAACAAGCTCAGCGGCGCGGCCTGGATGCTGCGCCACCGGCTGGGCGCCGACCTGATGGCCGAGCCCCGGCGCTGGGTCTACGTGGGCGACTCCACCAACGACGAGCTGATGTTCGAGCGGCTGCCCTTCACCGTCGGCGTGGCCAACCTGTTGCGCTTTGCCGGGCGGCTGCGCCACTGGCCCAGCTACCTGGCGGCCGGCGAGCGCGGCCGGGGCTTTGCCGAGGTGGCGCTGGCGCTGCTCGCCGCACGGCCGCAGGCCCGAGGGGCGGGCGCATGAGCCGTGCCATGAACCGCCGCCAGGCCGCGCTGCACGCTGCCGCGCTGGCCGCTGCCGTGCCGCTGCCGGCGCTGGCGTCCGAGCCGGCACGCGCTGCAGCCGGCCTGAAGGTGCTGCGCCTGGCCAGCGAAAGCGAAACCGGCTTCGACCCCGCCCGCGTGGGCGACGTGCGCTCGCTGCGCATCACGAGCCACATCTTCGAGACGCTGCTGGAGTTCGACCCGCTGGCGCGCCCGGTGAAGCTGCGCCCGCGCACCGCGCTGGCCCTGCCCGAGCCGAGCGAGGATTTCCGTGTGTGGACGGTGCGGCTCAAGCCCGGCATCCACTTCACCGACGACCCCGCCTTCCGCGCCACCACCGCTGGCAGCCCGCGCGAGCTGGTGGCCGCCGACGTGGCCTACAGCCTGAAGCGCCTGGCCGACCCGGCCACCAAGAGCCCGGGCTGGAGCGCGGCCGAGCAGATCGGCATCGCCGGTCTGGCCGCGTTGCGCCGCGAGGCCATCGAGCGCAAGCAGCCCTTCGCCTACGACCGCCCGATCAAGGGCCTGCAGGTGATGGATCGCCACACGCTGCGCTTCGAGCTCGAGGCCGTGCGCCCGCGCTTCCCGCAGTGGCTGGCCAGCGCTTCCACGGCCACGGTGGCGCGCGAGGTGATCGAGGCCCATGGCGAGCTCAGCATGCAGCACCCAGTGGGCACGGGGCCGTTCCGGCTGGCCGAGTGGCGGCGCTCCTCGCGCATCGTGCTGGATCGCAACCCGCGCTTTCGCACCGTGCTCTACGACGCCGAGCCCGCCGCCGACGACATCGAAGGCCAGGCGCTGCTGGCGCGCCTGAAGGGCCGGCGCCTGCCGATGGTGGACCGCGTCGAGATCGACGTCATCGACGAGAAGCAGCCGATGTGGCTGGCCTTCCTGAACGGCGACCACGACTGGGTCGAGCTGCCCGACGGCTTTCTGCCGGTGGCCCTGCCCGGTGGGCAGCTGGCGCCCAACCTGCGCAAGCGCGGCATCCGCGCCGACCGCGCCGTGTTGCCGAGCACGTACTACACGATGTTCAACATGGAGCATCCGCTGGTCGGCGGCTACACGCCGGCGCGTGTGGCGCTGCGCCGCGCCATCGGGCTGGCCATCGACGTGCGGCGCGAGATCGAGCTGCTGCGGCACGGCTCGGCGGTGGCGGCGCAGTCGCCGGTGGCGGTGCACCTGAGCGGCTTCCACCCGGCGTGGAAGAGCGAGATGAGCGAGTACAGCCCGGCGCGCGCCCGTGCCTTGCTGGAGCTGTACGGCTGGCGCGACCGCGACGGCGACGGCTGGCGCGAAACCCCCGAGGGCCAGCCCTTCGTGCTGGAGATGGCCACGCAGCCGGCGCAGGAGATGCGCCGCTTCGACGAGCTGATGAAACGCGACATGTCGGCCATCGGCCTGCGCATCGTCTTCCGCACCGCGCAGTGGCCCGAGCAGTACAAGGCCGCGCGCGCCGGCAAGCTGATGCTCTGGAGCGTGAGCGGCCGCGCCAGCGCGCCCGACGGCATCGAGGGCCTGCTGCGTTACGAGGGCAAGGCTTCCGGCGGCATCAACCTGGCGCGTTTCGACCTGCCCGAGATGAACGCCACGCTCGAACGCCTGCAGGCCCTGCCCGACGGCCCCGAGCGCGAAGCCCTGTTCGACCACGCCAAGCGCATGACGGTGGCCTGGATGCCCTACAAGCTGCGCACCCACCTGGCGGCCACCGCGCTGGTGCAGCCCTGGCTCGTGGGCTACCGCCGGCCGCTGTTCTGGAACAACTGGTTCGAGTCGGTGGACATCGAGCACGGCCGTACGGGCTGAGCCTACCCGTTCGGGCTGAGCCGCCCTCCGTTCGGGCCGAGCCGCGCGCCGTTCGGGCTGAGCCTGTCGAAGCCAGTCCCCAAACGCCGCCCCATCGGTGGTGCAATGCCCGCATGACACTCCCCCTGCTGCGCCCGCCCCGCCTGCGTGAAGGCGACACCATCGGCCTCATCAACCCCAGCGGCGCCCTCCACGAAGACGAGCCCTACGAGCGCGCGCATGCCGCGATGCACGCGCTGGGCCTGCGCACGCGCGAGGCGCCGAACCTGCGCGCCCGCTACGGCCACATGGCCGGCACGCCGCAGCAGCGCGCCGACGACCTGCACGCGATGTTTGCCGACGACGGCATCGCCGGCATCCTGGCCGTCACCGGTGGCTCGGGCGCCAACCGCGTGCTGCCGCTGCTCGATGCCGGGCTCATCGCGCGCCACCCCAAGCTGCTGGGTGGCTTCTCCGATCTCACGGCGCTCATCAGCGCCGTGCACCGCGCCACTGGGCTGGTGACCTTGCACTCGCCGCTGGCGCGTTCGGACTGGAACGCGTTTTCCACCGAGCACTTCCGCGCCGTCGCCATGGCCGCCGAGGCGCCGCTGCTGCGCAACCCCGAGGGCCTGCTGCCACGGCCCTTGCGCGGCGGCGTGGCGCGCGGGCCGCTGCAGGGCGGCAACCTGGCGGTGCTCACCTCGCTGGCCGGCACGCCGCACTTCCCCGAGCTGGCGGGCGCGATCCTGTTCATTGAGGACGTGAACGAATACATCTACCGCGTCGACCGCATGCTCACGACGCTGGCGCTGGGCGGCCACCTGGCCCGCGTGGCCGGCGTGGTGCTGGGCGGCTTCACGAACTGCAAGCCCAGCGAGGGCAGCTACGGCACGCTGACGCTGGACGAGGTGTTCGCCGATCACCTCGGCGGCCTCGGCGTGCCGGTGCTGCGCAACGCCGCCTTCGGCCACATCGGCCCGAAGTGGACGCTGCCGCTGGGCGTGCCGGCGGAGCTTGATGCTGACGCCGGCACGCTGCGGCTGCTGGAGCCGGCGGTGCGGTGATCGGAACAGGGCTTCGACAGGCTCAGCCCGAACGGCCATCCAGGTGTTCGGGCAAAGCCCATCGAAGCCTGCGCGAGCACTTCGACAAGCTCAGTGCGAACGGCCCTCGACCCGTTCGGGCTGAGCCTGTCGAAGCCCTGCTCCGAGCCCCTCGGCCTCTTCAGGATGCGCCCGCCGTGGCCCCCAGAAACTGCGCCAGTCGCTCCACCTCATCGCGCAGCGCCGGCTTGAACGCGGCATCTCGCGGTGCCCGCCCGGCAACAAAGCCCGGCTCCACCACCAGCCGCCCCTCGGCCACCGACGCGTTCGCCCAGCCGATGACCCGCCCGCGCCACAGCAGCGGCAGCGCGTAGTAGCCCCGCAGCCGCTTTGGCGCCGGCGTGTAGGCCTCGAAGCGGTAGGCCCAGCCCCACAGCGCCTCGAAGCGCAGCCGGTCCCAGACGATGGGGTCGAAGGGCGCCAGCAGGCGCAGCGTGTCGTCTTCGTCCACGGCCGCATGGCGCCGGCTGGCCGGGTTCTCGCCCGCGGGCCAGAACCAGCGCTGGCCGCCCACCAAGGCGCTGGGCAGCCGCGCCTGCGTGCGCGCCACCAGCGCGCTCATGCGCGGCGTGGCCTGCGGCACGCCGTAGCGGATGCGCCGCAGCAGCATCGACAGGCTCTTCGCCGGCAACGGCGCGTACAGGTTCACCGCCACGTCGGCCAGGCGGTCGAGCGCGCTGTCGATGTCGGCGGGCGCGGCGTGCGGCTCGCGCGCGGCATACAGCCGCACGCCGCCCTCGCGCGCCGCGGTGCGCACGAGGCCGCGGTAGTGCATGCCATCGAGCAGCTGCGTGCTGGCGCGGCTGTTGCCACCGAACCAGTTTTTCGAGCGGCCGTGGTCGAAGGCGGCGTCGACCTCTTTCGGGTGCACCACGCCCCGCTCGCGTATGAACGCCAGCACCGCCTCGGCCTGTGCCCAGCGCGCCTTCGGCCACACCGTGTGCGAGGTGCGCGGGTGCATCAGCGCCGCCAGTTCGCGCGGCAGGAAGCCGTAGTTGACGAAGAAGTCTTCCTCGATCGGCAGCTTCGCGTAGCGCGCTTCGAGTTCACCGGCGCGGTAGCCCGGCACGCGCAGGCGCAGCGTCAGGTCTTGCGCGCGTGCCGGGGCGCGGATGGGATCGGCCTGCACGAAGCCCAGGCGCGCCAGCGCCTGCGGCAGCGAGCGCGCCTTGAACAGGCTGCGCGCCACCGCGTGGCGGCGCAGGTCGTCGAGCGAATGGGTCACGCCGATTCGGGTGGCGGGTGGCGCTAGTCGAACCGCTGCACGACTTCGCCGCCGCCGTGCAGGCCGCCGTCGCGGCTGGCCACCTCGGCTGTCCAGCGCACCTGTGCGTGGGCGCCGTTGATCAGCACCAGCTGCGGCGGCAGGTGGCCGATGTCGACATCGAGCAGCACCGGGCAGGGCAGCGCGCCCAGCGCCTGGCGCAGCGCACCTTCGTGCCGCAGCTGATGCGCTCGCGTGGTGTCGGGCGCGGGGCTGCGGCCCATCAGCAGGCCCGAGAGGCCGTCGAGCCAGCCGGCCCAGCGCAGCCGGTGCAGCGCGCGCACCAGGCCGGTGGGCGAGAGCTCGGCGTTTTCGAGGTACAGGATGACGCCCTCGGTGCGGTGGCGGGCGATGAAGGCTGCCACGTCGGCGTGCGGCGTGCCGGCGGTGTGCATCAGCGTGTCGAGGCAGCCACCCACGAGGCGCCCGTCGAAAGCCTCGCGCGGGCGGCCGTGCAGCGAGCGCCAGTGCGTGGGCTCGGTGAGCGTGTAGGCGCTGGCCGGCGCGGTGGCGAAGTCGGTCCACTGGCGCTGCCAGGCGCGGCTCTGGCGCTGGCGCAGCACGCCGTGTTCGCCCAGGCGCAGGGCCTGCAGCACGCCGCGGGTGAGGGCGTCGTCTTGTGCCGGCACCAGGTCCATCAGACAGGGGCCGTGTGCGGTGGCCCAGCCCAGGCGCAGCGTCAGCGGCAGCATCCAGGTGCTGGTGTCGCTGTAGCCCAGCACCCACTTCGGCCGCGTGCGCGCCAGCGCGCCCCAGTCCAGGCGGTCGAGGATGTCCATCGCCAGCTCGCCGCCCCAGGGCGGCACGACGGCATCGACGTCGTCGCGCATCAGCGTGCGCTCGAGCTCGGCCGCGCGCTCGGCCGCGGGCGCGCTGGCGCTGGCCTGTTCGGCGCGCAGGCACTGGCCTTCTTCGACGACGAAGCCTTGCGCGCGCAGCTGCGCCAAGCAGAGATCGAGCCGAGGGTGCAGCGGCGGCTCCACGCCCGAGCTCGGTGCCGTCACGACCACGCGGCTGCCAGCGGCCAGCGGGCGCGGATAGCGGATGGGTCCGAGGTACGGCTTCGCGGACATGGGGCTGTCATGATGCCCGCAATCGAGCGGCCCACGATGGGGGCTGGCCCTGAGGCGCGCCATGCTGCGCTGCAAGAAGCGCCGTGGTGCAATGAGCGGCATGACGCCCCACGACTTCGTCCGCAAGTGGCAACCCGGCGCCCCGGCCCACGGCCTGAGCGAACGCGCCGGCGCCCAGGCGCACTTCATCGACCTGTGCCGCGTGCTCGGCGTGCCCGAGCCCGGCGAGCCCGAGCGCTACTGCTTCGAGCGCGGCGTGCTCAAGACCGGCGGCAAGGGCCTGCACACCGACGGCTTTGCCGACGTCTGGCTCAAGGGCCACTTCGCCTGGGAATACAAGCGCCCCGGCCGCAGCCTGGTGGACGCACTCAAGCAGCTGATGATGTACGCGCTGCCGCTGGAGAACCCGCCGCTGCTGGTGGTGTGCGACCGCGTGCAGCTCGAGGTGCACACGCACTTCACCGGCACGCCCAGCGAGCGCCATGTGTTTGCGCTCGAGCAGCTCACCGACCCGGCGGTGCAGCAGCGCCTGCGCAGCCTGTGGACGGCGCCCGAGGCCTGGCGCCCGAAGCTGAGCAACCGCGAGATCACCGAGCAGGCCGCGCGCACCTTTGCCGCCACGGCCGAGCGGCTGCGCGAGGCCGGCACGCCGGCCGATCAGGTGAGCCACTTCCTCACGCAGTGCGTGTTCTGCTTCTTTGCCGAAGACGTGGGCCTGCTGCCCGAACGCCTGTTCGAGCGCCTGATGCACGCCCGCGTGGCCCCGGCGCAAACGACAGCGCAGCTGGCCCACCTGCTGGCCACCATGCGCGACGGCGGCCTGTTTGGCGTGGCCGACGTGCCCTGGTTCAACGGCGGCCTGTTCGCCCGCGTGGCCGTGCCGCCGCTGACCGAGGCCGACCTGGCCGCGCTGCGCGCTGCCAGCGGGCTGGACTGGAGCGCCATCGACCCCAGCATCTTCGGCACCTTGTTCGAGCGCGGCCTGGACCCCGCCAAGCGCGCGCAACTCGGCGCGCACTACACCGACCCGGCCACGATTGCGCGGCTGGTGGAGCCGGTGGTGACGCGGCCCTTGCTGGCCGAATGGCAGGCCGCGCGCGAGGGCGTGGCGCAGGCGCTGGCCAAAAGCAAGAAACATGGCGACAAGGCCTGGCAGCAGGCGCAGGCCGGCTTCGTGGGCTTTCTGGAGCGGCTGAAGCACTACCGCGTGCTTGATCCGGCCTGCGGCAGCGGCAACTTCCTGTACCTGGCGCTGAAGGCGCTGAAGGACGTGGAGCACCAGGCCAACCTCGAGGCCGAGGCCCTGGGCCTGGAGCGCCAGATCGACGTGACCGGCCCGCACAACGTGCTCGGCATCGAGCTCAACGAATACGCGGCAGAGCTGGCGCGCGTGACGGTGTGGATCGGCGAGCTGCAATGGCGCATCCAGCGCGGCTACGCCTTCAAGCTGAACCCGGTGCTGGAGCCGCTGGACCACATCGAGTGCCGGGATGCGGTGTTGGATACCGTTCGGGCTGAGCCGGCTCCCGGTCGGGCAGAGCCCCGCCCCATTCGGGCTGAGCCCCACTCCGTTCGGGCTGAGCCTGTCGAAGCCCCCGCCAGCACTTCGACAAGCTCAGTGCGAACGGAGGAGATCCCCGTTCGGGCCGAGCCCCACCCCGTTCTGGCTGAGCCTGTCGAAGCCCAGTGGCCGAAGGCCGATGCCGTGGTGGGCAACCCGCCCTTCGTGGGCGACAAGAAGATGCGCGCCGAACTCGGCGACGCCTACACCGAAGCCTTGCGCAAGGCCTACGCCGGCCGCGTGCCGGGCGGGGCGGACCTCGTGTGCTACTGGTTCGAACGCGCCCGGGCCGAGATGGCGGCGGGGCGCTTGCAACGCGCGGGGCTGGTCTCGACCAACTCCATCCGCGGAGGCAAGAACCGCGAGGTGCTGGAAGCCATCGTGAAGCAGACGCGCATCTTCGAGGCCTGGAGCGACGAGCCTTGGGTGAACAACGGTGCGGCGGTGCGGGTGTCGTTGGTGGCGTTTGGGGAGGGTGATGAGTCGAAACTAGACGGAAACTCGGTGGCAGGCATCTACGCCGACCTCTCCGCAGGCGCCGTTGGGACACTTGATCTGTCTGAGTCGAGGGCGTTGAACGAGTCGCTGGGGGCAAGCTTCATCGGTACTCAAAAGGGCGGTCCGTTCGACGTGAGTGCTGACGTGGCGGCTGATTGGCTCGCACAACCCAACCCTCACGGTAAGTCGAATGCAGAAGTCGTAGTGCCTTGGATAAATGGTCTGGACATCACAAGGCGTCCTCAGTGCATGTGGATCGTCGACTTTGAGTCTCGCGACCTTATGGCCTCTAGTCTCTTTGAAGCACCGTGGACTTACGTGCAGTCCAACGTGTTGCCTCTTCGGAGTGGCAATCGAGAGAGCCGGGCGAATGCGTCTTGGTGGTTGTTGCAGCGATCCAGACCGGAATTGAAGAGACAGCTCTCTGGGCTGCGTCGATTCATCGCAACCGCGCGCGTTGCGAAGTACCGCCTGTTCGTGTTCGTGGCCAAGGTCGTCCAGCCCGACTCTCAAGTCGTCGCCGTCGCCCGCGCCGACGACACCACCTTCGGCATCCTCCACAGCCGCCTGCACGAACTCTGGTCGCTGCGCCTGGGCACCTCGCTGGAAGACCGCCCCCGCTACACCCCTACCACCTGCTTCGAGACCTTCCCTTTCCCCGAGCACCTCACCCCCGCCGACACCGCCCACCAGCGCACCGAGCCGCTCGACGGCGGCGCGCAGATCCCGGCCGACTTGCCACCCGCCGTGCGCCCGCACGCTGAAGCCATTGCCCGCGCTGCGCACCGCCTGGTGGCGCTGCGCGACGCCTGGCTCAACCCGCCGGAGTGGACCGAGCGCGTGCCCGAGGTCGTGCCGCTGGGCCTGGCCACCAGCCCCTACCCCGACCGCCTCATCGCCCGGCCCGGCTTCGAGGCGCAACTGGCCAAGCGCACGCTCACCAACCTGTACAACCTGCGCCCCGCGTGGCTGGCGCAGGCCCACGAAGCGCTCGACGCCGCCGTGGCCGCCGCCTACGGCTGGGCTGATTGGACGGCGCAGATGCCCGACGACGAGATCCTTCGCCGGCTGCTGGCGCTGAACCGCGAACGCGCCGCGGCAAACTAAAGCCGCGTGCAGCGGCCTACACTGCCATTCATCCGCCCGATCGGAGCCCGTCATGGGACAAGCCGCACTGAACCTGCCGCTTTCTGCCGCCGACTTTCTGGCCTGGGACGCTACCCAGACCACGCGCCACGAGTTCGTGCGTGGCGAGGTGTTCGCCATGGCTGGGGCTGGGGAGCGCCATGTGACGGTGGCCCTCAACGTCGCCATTGCCTTGCGCCAGCACCTGGCGGGCACACCCTGCCGTACCTTCATCACCGACATGAAGCTGCGCGTCGACGCCGCAGACGCCTATTTCTACCCCGACGTGATGGTGACGTGCAGCCCGCGCGATGCCGAGCAGTCGCACGTCAAAAGCGAGCCCGTGCTGGTGGTGGAGGTGCTGTCGCCCGCCACGGCGGCCTTCGACCGAGGCGACAAGTTCGCGGCCTACCGTGGCCTGCCCTCGCTGAAGGAGGTGCTGCTGGTGGACCCGGACCTGCGCCGCTGCGATCTTTTCCGGCGCCAGGCGCTGGAGGCGGGCGAGGCCTGGGTGCTGCACCCCACGGCGCCAGGGGAGGGTGTGGAACTGGTGTCTGTGGGGCTGCAGCTCGCGGCGGAGGCACTGTGGGCGGAGGTTCCGGCCCTGGCGGTTCGCGCAAGCCCAGGCTGAACTCATCGCTGCGGGGGGCCCTCAGCCGCCACTGTGCTGCCGAAGCCGGCGCGCGTGCTCCAGAAGGTCCGGCACATGCCGGGTTGCAGCGTCGTGGATGACCGAGGCATCCAAGGCGAAGTAGCGGTGGGCGATCAGGTCACGCAGGCGGATGGGATCGCGGCGATGCGCAGGCGGCAGCAAGTCGAGCTGCTCGGGAGGCAGGCGCTTGAGTGATTCGCCGATGACCTGCAGGTTGAACAGAACCGCATCGACCGCCGCCTCATCAGACTGCCAATGCGCCAGGTCGCGGCCCGCCACGAGCCGGCCGATCTTTTCGGCGGCCCCAATCAGGTCGTCGAGATGGAGTTGCCAGTCACGAGACATCGATGAGATCGCGCTCGACTTGCACGCGCGCGCGGGGCTTCAAGCCCGCGACCGTGATCAGGTCGACCGGGCGCCCCAACAGGGCCTCGAGCGCGTCTTGGGTGCCGAAGAAGCGGGTCATGGTGGGCGGGTCGGTGAAATCGACGAGCACATCGATGTCGCTGTCGGCCCGCAGTTCGTCGCGCGCGGCCGAGCCGAACAAGGCAATGCGGCTCAGCCCGAACTGCTGTCGCAGCTGGGGGGCTTGCTCGCGCAAGGCGGCCAGGACGGTGGCGCGGTTCATGGCGCGATTGTGCGCGGGTGGCTGTAGCTAAAGCAACGACGGGTGACTCTCGTCACCCGTCAGGTCAGCCGCTTCGCGGTGGCGTCGTCGGTACTTTGGTCTCCGCTCACATCGCTGGCGCGATATGAGCGTCGCCCAAGAACCGCCAAGCTCGCTTCGCTCGGGGCCTTTACAGGCCCGCTGCCGCGCGCAGCGCGGCCGCCTTGTCGGTTCTTTCCCAGCTGAACTCGGGCTCCTCGCGCCCGAAGTGCCCATACGCCGCTGTCTTTTCGTAGATCGGGCGCAGCAGGTCGAGCATCTGGATGATGCCCTTGGGGCGCAGGTCGAAGTGCTCCTGCACCAGCTGCGCGATCTTCTCGTCGGAGATCTTGCCGGTGCCTTCGGTGTAGACCGTCACGTTCATCGGCTTGGCCACGCCAATGGCGTAGGCCACCTGCACCTGGCACTGCTTGGCCAGGCCGGCAGCGACCACGTTCTTGGCCACGTAGCGGGCAGCGTAGGCGGCCGAGCGGTCCACCTTGGACGGGTCCTTGCCGCTGAAGGCGCCACCGCCGTGCGGGCAGGCGCCGCCGTAGGTGTCGACGATGATCTTGCGGCCGGTGAGGCCGCAGTCGCCCTGCGGGCCGCCGATGACGAAGCGGCCCGTCGGGTTGACGAGGTAGCGCGTGTTCTGCAGCCACTGCGCCGGCAGCACGGGCTTGATCAGCTCCTCGATCACGGCCTCGTAGAAGCTGGGCTTGAGCTTGGTCATGCTCTCGCTCTGGTCGGGGCTGTGCTGCGTGCTCAGCACCACGGTGTCGATGCTGTGCGGCTTGCCGTCCACGTAGCGCATCGTCACCTGGCTCTTGGCATCGGGCCGCAGGAAGGGCAGCTTGCCGCTCTTGCGCAGCTCGGCCTGGCGCTCCACCAGCCGGTGGGCGTAGTAGATGGGCGCGGGCATCAGCTCGGGCGTCTCGTCGCAGGCGTAGCCGAACATCAGGCCCTGGTCGCCGGCGCCGGTGTTGAGGTGGTCGTCCGACGCGTGGTCCACGCCCTGGGCGATGTCGTTGGACTGCTTGTCGTAGCAGACCATCACCGCGCAGCCCTTGTAGTCGATGCCGTACTCGGTGTTGTCGTAGCCGATGCGCTTGATGGTGTCGCGCGCGACCTGGATGTAGTCGACGTGCGCGTTGGTGGTGATCTCGCCAGCCAGCACCACAAGGCCGGTGTTGGTGAGCGTCTCGGCGGCCACGCGCGAGCGCGGGTCCTGCTTGAAGATGGCGTCGAGGATGGCGTCCGAGATCTGGTCGGCGACCTTGTCGGGGTGGCCTTCGGAAACGGACTCGGAGGTAAAGAGGAAATCGCTCGCCACGGTGGGGCTCCTGTCAAAGAGGGTCAATGAACCTGCGTCGTCGCTGCTCAGAGACTGCTGCCCGCGGCGAACGCTTTAGCGGTTTTGGTTGGCCGGCCCTGGCACGCTGCCCTGACCACACCCTGCGGCGCCTCGGTATCCTTCGGCCCCGCTGATCGCCCCGCAAGTTGTCCTTTAACTCGGCGATCCGGCGATGATAACCACTGCCCCTGTGCTGCCCACCTTCCTTGCCTGGCTCGCCCGCCGCCGTTTGCGGCATCTGCACGCTGCCGGTGCGCTGCTGGGCTGGCTGGCCTACCTGGGCTCGCCGGTGTACCGCAGGCGCCTGGTGGCCAACGCCGGCCGCGCCGGGGTGAACCCGGCCGAGCGCCAGCGCTCGGTGGCCGAGGCCGGCAAGATGGTGATGGAGCTGCCCCGGCTGTGGCTGCGCCCGCACGACGAGGCCCTGGCCGAGCCGGTGTCGTGGCAGGGCGAGGCGCTTGTCGACGCGGCGCTGGCCCGCGGCCGCGGCCTGATGCTGCTGACGGCCCACCTCGGCAGCTTCGAGGTGGCCGCGCAGGCCTATGCCGAGCGCTGGGGCGCACAGCAGCCGATGACGGCCCTGTACCGCCCGGCGCGCCAGCCCTGGCTGCGCGGCATGATGGAACGCTCGCGCAGCCGCCCCGGCCTGCTCACGGCCCCGGCCAACCTGTCGGGCGTGCGCCAGCTGATGCGCGCGCTGAAGGCCGGGCAGACCCTGGGCATGCTGCCCGACCAGGTGCCGCCGGCCGGCATGGGCGTGTGGGCGCCGTTCT
>JAIYDH010000197.1 GCA_027487585.1 Rubrivivax sp. | reverse complement strand
GGCCTGCGCGTGAACGGCGAGCGCACGACCTGGGTCATCGAGGCCGGCAAGCTGGGCAACGAAAAGCCCATCCAGACGGTGCGCGAGGTCTGGACCTCGCCGGAGCTGATGCTCACCGTGCTGAGCCGCGACTTCGATCCGCGCCAGGGCGAAGAGACCTACCGCCTGAAGGCCGTGAAGCGCGGCGAGCCCGACGCGGCGCTGATGAGGGTGCCGCCCGACTACGAGCAGCGCGGCCGGCTGCAACGCGAGCGCGTGGCGCCAAACCCCGCCGGCTGAGCGAGCCCGCGCCCGGCCTCAGCGGGCGGGCGGGGCGGGCTGAGCCGGAATCGTCACCGTCACGCGGCGCGGGTTCAGGCCGAGCTTGGGGAAGTCGGCCAGCGCGGCGTCGAACATCGCCGTCAGGGTGCTGGTGCTGGCCGACAGGCTGGCGCTCTCGTGGCTGGCGCGGGCCTCGAACAGCGGCTTGCCGCTGGCGCGGTCGCGCAGCAGCAGGGCCAGTTCGCGCTCGAAGCGGGCGTTCATGTCGAACTGCGCGCTCAGGCCCCAGCGCGGCCCGACCCAGGGGTTGGGCCGCCAGTAGCCGAAGCCACCGCGCCACCAGAACGGGTCGGCCCAGGGTGCCTCGGTGCGGCCCACGCGAGTGCCCACCTGCACCAGCACGTCGGGCGTCTGGCCTTGGGCCACGGCCACGAAGCCGGCCTTGGCCAGCGCCGGGCGGGCAGCGGCTTCGAGCAGCTCGGTCTCGGCGGCGCGCGCCTGCTGCGACGGCAGCCGCTCGAAGGCGTAGGTGCCGGCCTTGCGCTCGGCCGGCCACTCGCCGAAGCTGGAGACATCGGCGGTAAGCGTGTTCATGCCGGCGCAGCCGGCCATCAGCAGCGAGCCCGCCAGGGCCAGCGGCAAGGTGAGGGTGCGCAGCAGGTTCATCGATCAGTGCTCCTTCATGTGGCGCCTTCACCGGGCG
This sequence comes from Rubrivivax sp., assembly GCA_027487585.1. GTDB lineage: Bacteria > Pseudomonadota > Gammaproteobacteria > Burkholderiales > Burkholderiaceae_C > Rubrivivax. The sequence continues at coordinate 5,828 of JAIYDH010000197.1, read as the reverse complement.
CGGCCCGGTGCCAGCGCACGGCTTGTCCATCTGTTTGGCGATCGGCAGTCCCCGCCTCGCCGGCAGGGGTGGGTGTGGGCGCGCAGGGCTCGTCGTCGAAGGCGATGTCGCCGCCGGGCACGGGCTGCCCTTCGGCTCGGATCGTCGAGAAGGGGAACAAGTTCCGGTCCATCAGGTGGCTGGGCACCACATTGCCCATCGCCGTGAGCATGTTGTCGATGCGGCCGGGGTACTTGCGCTCCCACTCGCGGATCATGGCCTTCACCTGCACGCGCTGCAGGTTGCTCTGGCTGCCGCACAGCGTGCACGGGATGATCGGGAACTGCCGGTGCTCGGCCCAGGCCTCCAGGTCGGTCTCGGCCACGTAGGCCAGCGGGCGGATGACGACGTTCTTGCCGTCGTCGGAGACGAGCTTGGGCGGCATGCCCTTCATCCGGCTGCCGAAGAACATGTTCATCAGCAGCGTCACCACCATGTCGTCGCGGTGGTGGCCGAGCGCGATCTTGGTCGCGCCCAGCTCGCCGGCCACGCGGTACAGGATGCCGCGGCGCAGCCGCGAGCACAGGCTGCACATCGTCTGGCCCTCGGGAATGAGCTTCTTCACCACCGAGTAGGTGTCCTGCGTCTCGATGTGGAAGGGCACGCCGAGTTGCGTGAGGTACTCGGGCAGCACGTGCGCCGGAAAGCCCGGCTGCTTCTGGTCGAGGTTGACGGCGACGATGTCGAAGGGCACCGGCGCGCGCTGGCGCAGGCTCAGCAGCACGTCGAGCATGGCGTAGCTGTCCTTGCCGCCCGACAGGCACACCATCACCTTGTCGCCGGCCTCGATCATGTTGAAGTCGGCGATGGCCTGGCCGACCTGGCGGTGCAGCCGCTTGCTCAGCTTGTTGGCCTCGAAGCGCGCCTTGCGGCCGTCGTGGGCAGGGGCCTGGGTCTGCGCTTGTGCCAGCACGGCGGCCTGAGTCATGTCAGTCATGTCGTTCATGCCGTGTCCTTGATCTTGAAGACCTCGCAGCCCACCGCGTCGCAGTCGGGGTAGACGTCGGGCTTTTCGGTGGCCACGCGGGCGGCGCGCACCTTGGGGTGGGCGAGCAGGCGCGCGAGCACGTCGTCGGCCAGGGTTTCCTGCAGCTGGATGTGGCCCTGGGCCACGCGTGCCAGGATCTCGCGGCGGATGAAGTCGTAGTCCAGCACCTCGTCGAGATCGTCCTGCGTCGGCGTGCTCTGCGCCAGCGGCACGTAGAGGTCGACGTTGACCTTGATGCGCTGCGCGCCCTGCTTCTCGAAGTCGTGCACGCCGATGTGGACGTGCAGCTCATAGTCGCGCAGGTAGAGGCGGCGGCAGTCGGCCAGCCGGGGGTCGATGAGCAGGGTCGGCATCAGGAAGCTTTCGCGGGGCCCTCGCGGGCCAGGAACATCACGTCGCGCGCCTGCGGCTGCAGGTGCTGGCCGCCGTCGACGAGCAGCGTCGTGCCGGTGACGGCCGGGCTTTCGAGCAGGAAGCGCACCGCGCGCGCGATGTCGTCGGGGGTGGAGCTGCGGCCCAGCGGCGTCATGCGGTGCGAGGCCTCGAACTCGGCGTCGTTCATGCCGCCCGAGTGCAGCGTCACGCCCGGGGCCACGCCGCACACGCGCACACGCGGCGCCAGGGCCTGCGCCAGCATCGTGTTGGCGGCTTCGAGCGCGGCCTTGCTGAGCGTGTAGCTCAGGTAGTCGGGGTTGGGGTTCCAGAGCTTCTGGTCGAGCAGGTTGATGACGGCGCCGCGGCCTCCGGGCGGCAGCGCGCGGTGCAGCGCGCGGGCCAGCAGGATGGGCGGCGCGGTGTTGGCGCGCCACATGCGGTCCATCACGGCCATCGAGAAGCTCTCGACGGTGTCGAGCTCAAAGGCCGAGGCATTGTTCACCACCGCGTCGATGCGGCCGAAGGCCCGCGCCACGGCCGGCACGAGGCCCTCGCAGGCGGCCTCGTCGGCGAGATCGGCACCGAACGCCTCTGCTCGCGCGCCGGCCTCGCGCAGCGCGGCCACGGTCTGCGCGGCCGAGGCGGCTGACTGGCGGTAGTGCACGGCCACGTCCCAGCCGTGCGCGGCGAGCTCCAGCGCGATGGCGCGGCCGATGCGCTGCGCGCTGCCGGTGACCAGGGCGACGGGACGGTTGGACATGGTTCCTACAATGCGGCGGATGCGTTCATCCAGCGGGGCCGGAGAAGGGTCGCAGAGTGTATCGGGGCCCCCTTCCACCGAGGGCGCGGGGCTGCTGAAGGCCCGCATCGCCGCCGCGCTGCAAGCCGCCGGCGGCTGGCTGCCCTTCGACCGCTACATGGCGATGGCGCTGTACGAACCCGGCCTGGGCTACTACAGCCGCGGTGCGCCGGTGTTCGGCCTCATGCCGCAGTCGGGCAGCGACTTCGTCACTGCGCCCGAGATGTCGCCCCTGTTCGGCGCCACGCTGGCGCGGCCGGTCGAAGAGGCGCTCGATGCAGCCGGCGCCGACACGATCGTCGAGTTCGGCGCCGGCAGCGGCGCGCTGGCCGCGCAACTGCTCACGGCCCTGGGCCCGCGCGTGGCCTGCTACCGCATCGTCGAGCTCTCGGCGGCGCTGCGCGAGCGCCAGCGCGCCACGCTGGCGCCTTGGGGCGAGCGCGTGGAGTGGCTCGACGCCTGGCCCGAGGCGATGAACGCCGTCGTCGTGGGCAACGAGGTGCTCGACGCGATGCCGGTGACGCTGCTGCGCTTCGACGGCCAGGCCTGGCATGAACGCGGCGTGGCCTGGGCCGGCGACGGCCTGGTGTGGGCCGATCGCCCCACGGCGCTGAAGCCCCCGCATGACGGCGCCTTCTTTCCCGGCACCGTGACCGAGATCCACCCGCAGGCCGAGGCCTTCGTGCGCGGCCTGGCCGAGCGGCTGGCCTGCGGCGCGGCCTTCTTCATCGACTACGGCTTCCCCGAGGCCGAGTACTACCACCCGCAGCGCACCGGCGGCACGCTGATGTGCCACCGCGGCCACGTGGCAGATGCAGACCCGCTGGTCGATGTGGGCCAGAAGGACATCACCGCGCACGTCAACTTCAGCGCCGTGGCCCTGGCCGCGCAGGACGCCGGCCTCGACGTGCTGGGCTACACCAGCCAGGCGCGCTTTCTCTACAACGCCGGCTTCGCCGGGCTGCTGCACGAGGCCAGCCTGCCCAGGCGTGCCATGGCCGCGCGGCTGGTGAACGAGCACGAGATGGGTGAACTCTTCAAGGTGCTGATGCTGGGCCGCGGCCTGCAGTTCGGCGCCGAAGGGCCGCTGGGCTTTGCGGCCGGCGACCGCAGCCACCGCCTCTAGCCCAAACGAGGCACTGCCCCATGCGCTGGATCCTGGTCTTCGTGCTCGCCACGCTGATATTCAACGCACTGCACGGCTGGATGACGAAGATCGGCCTCGGCCGCCTGCCCGGCGACTTCAGCTTCAAGGTCCGCGGCCGCGTCTGGTATGTGCCGCTGGCCAGCGCCGCCGTGCTGTCGGTGCTGATGGCCTTGATCGGCCTGCTGATCTGATCGGATCGGATCAGGGCTCGATGCGCCAGAGGTGCCCGCAGCCGCGGCAGCGCACCTCGACCTCGTCGCCCTGCGCGTGGGTCTGCTTCAGCTCGAGCCGGCCGTAGGCCTTGCAGTGCGGACATTCGGCCTGGTTGGCGGCCGACTCGGCGCGCGCCATCAGCCCCAGGTAGCGGCGCAGCGCCCACAAGCCCGTGGCGGTGCACAGCAGGATGGCGGCCACGTCGGTGTATCGGTCCTCCATCGAGGTGAAGCGCCCAGCAGCCTCGAAGGCAGCGAACACGCCGACCAGGCACAGGAAGCACAGCACCAGATGGGCGTGGCTGGCCAGCAGCGTGCGCTCGTACCACTTGCGAAAACCGATGCGGCGGATGCCGTCGGACAGCAGCATGGAGGCCTCCCCGTAAGTCCCAATGGAACCAGGGGCCATCGTGTCACGGATCGCGAGCGGGCGCGAGGTGTTCAGACAAGCGCTGCCGGCGCGCGCTGCGCACCGCATCGCCGATGGCCGTGCCGGCAGCGCCGCGCGCTTGGGCGGCTGCGGCGGCCGCGGCGGTGGGCCAGGCGGCAAGATCGTCGAGCAGCGGCACCAGCGCGCTGGCGTGGCCGGGGCGCGCGGCCAGCAGGTCGCTGGCGGCCAGCAGCGCCGCCAGGCGCGCCGGGCGGCGCAAGGCGTCGTGCGCCTCGAAGCTCGAGAGCAGGGCCTCGGCTCGCAGCGTGCCGGCCTGCCGCGCATCGGCCAGGGCCTGCAGCGCCGCGTGCGATGCCGGCAGGCGGGCGGCGAGCCAGGCGCTGTCGTGGTCGGTGCGCAGCGCGGCGGCGCGAGCGGCGGCGGCCGCGCCACCCAGCGGCTGCAGCAGCAGCGCGGCGCGCACGGGCAGCGGTGCCGCATCGGGGCCGGCCGCCGCGGCGCGGTCAAGCGTGGCGCCCGGCTCGGGCGCCTCGGTGGGAAAGCCCGGCAGCAGCCGCTGCAGCGCCCCGCAGCGCTGCAGCACCTGCAGCATGCGGCTCGGCCGCTCGGCCATCAACCCGCGCGAGAGCTCCTGCCACACGCGCTCGGGCACCAGCGCGTCCACCTCGCCGGCCTGCACCAGCTGCCGCAGCAGCGCCTCGGTCTCGGGCGCCACCGTGAAGTGCGGAAAACGCGCCGCAAAGCGGGCCAGCCGGAGCAGGCGCACCGGGTCTTCGGCAAAGGCGGGCGAGACGTGGCGCAGCACGCCAGCGGCCAGATCGGCACGGCCGCCGAAGGGATCGATCAGCGTGCCGTCTTCGGCCTCGGCGATGGCGTTGATCGTGAGGTCGCGGCGCAGCAGGTCTTCTTCGAGCGTCACCTCGGGCGCGGCGTGGATCTGGAAGCCGCGGTAGCCGAGGGCCACCTTGCGTTCGGTGCGCGCCAGCGCCACCTCTTCGTGCGTGCGCGGGTGCAGGAAGACCGGGAAGTCCTTGCCCACGGGCAGGTAGCCCAGCGCCACCAGCTGCTCGGGCGTGGCGCCCACGGCCACCCAGTCGCGATCCGCGGCGGGCAGGCCGAGCAAGCGGTCGCGCACCGCGCCGCCGACGACGTAGAGCTTCACGGCCGCTACATCCGGGGAGCGTCAGCGGTGCTTGCGGTAGGGCTCTTCGAAGTCGAGAAAGTCCTGCTCGGCCAGCGCGTCGGCGATCCAGGCCTTTACGCCCGGGCTCTGCGCCACGCGGTGCATGTAGTCGTAGGTGTGCGGCGTGGTCGGCAACTGGTAAGTGCGCAGCCGCATGCACACCGGCGCGAACATCGCGTCGGCGGCGCTGAAGGCGCCGAACAGGAACGGCCCGCCGCTTTGGTTGAGCGCGTCGAGCCAGGCGGTCTCGATGCGCATGACGTCGTTGCGCACCTCGGCCTGTTCGGCCCACACCTGGGTGCCCACGTCGGGTAGCGCGGCCTCGATGTTCATCGGGCAGTGGCTGCGCAGCGCACCGAAGCCCGAGTGCATCTCAGCGCACAGGCTGCGCGCGCGTGCGCGCTCGCGCATGTCGGCCGGCCAGATGCCGCGGCCGGGGAACTTGTCGTGCAGGTACTCGATGATGGCCATCGTGTCCCAGACCGAGAAGTCGTCGTCCAGCAGCACCGGCACCTTGCCGCCGGGCGAGAAGCGCGCCACTTCCTTGCGGAAGGCCGAGTGCGGCGTGAAGTCGAAGCGCAGCTTCACCTCCTCGAACGGGATGCCCAGCTGCTTCATCAGCACCCAGGGCCGCATCGACCAGGACGAGTAGTTCTTGTTGCCGATCAGCAGTTGCATGGCGAGCTCCGGGTGG
>JAIYDH010000148.1 GCA_027487585.1 Rubrivivax sp. | reverse complement strand
CGGTGAGTCAGTTCACGAAGCGCGCTGCGCGCGCCCCCCCTCAAGTCTGCGCTGCTCAGCGCCCCACATAGCGCCCGCACCGTGCACCGCCTGCCGCTCATCCACTATCGGGGTTCTCGTTCCGAGAGCCAACCCCGGTTGTTGCAAAGGGCTGTGCGGGCGGGGGCTGCGGCGTGATCTTGAAGCGCCGAGCAGCGCACACTTGAGGGCGGCGCGCGCAGCGCGCTTCGTGAACTGACTCACGGCAACTGTTCGAGCGGAGCGGGCGCAGCCCGCGTAGCGAGTTTTGCCGTGCGCCCTCAAGGGGGGCGCCGCGAGCGGCCGGGCAGAGCCCGTTCCGCCGCGGCCGCTTGATGGGCTGCCGGCCTGGGGCCGCCGCGTCCTGTGCTTATCGGCTGGCGGCCGGTGCCACAGGCGGCAACGCGCTCGCGGGGTTCGGCAGGCTGATGCCGGGGCCGAGCGGGATGTCTTCGGTCAGGGTGACCTTGGTGACGAAGTGGCGCGTGTCGCCGAAGCAGGTGGTCGGCAGGCCGACCTTCTCTTCGTAGTGCAGCGCCACACGCTTGCCGATGTGGCGCGTGATGTCGGCCGCCACGGCGTCATCGCGCACCGTGAACAGGAACTTCTCGGCCGTGCTGCCGGGCAGCGACACCAGCGAGAGCTCGCCCTCCCAGGTCTTGCACAACCAGCCCTTGTTGCTGAGCTTTTGCACCCATCCGGCGCGCTCGCCCTCGGAGTAGCTCCAGTTCAGGGCGAACAGCAACCAGCCAACGGCCAGCACGACCAGCACCGCCAGCGGCGCGACAACGAACTTCACGATGTTCATGCCATCGATGATAGAGGTCCCCACCCCAGCTTCCCGCCGCGGAACCGGCTCTGCCGGTCCGCTGGCGGACGGCCTCCCGGGCCACGAAGGGGCCCTTGGCAGGGCCGGGGGTAGTGAGCGCTAGCGAGCTTAGGGGCTCACTTGAGGTTCGCCTTGAAGTTGGTGAAGGTGCGGGTCTGCAAACGCCGGGCGTTGTTGTCCAGCGCCTTGGGCATGGCCATCTTCTGGATCTCGCTGGCCGGCGGGAAGATCACCGGGTTGCTCGCCAGCTCGGGCTTCACGAAGGGCTTGGAGGCCGCGTTCGGGTTGCCGTAGAAGACCTGGTTCGTCAGCTGCGCGTGGATCTCGGGCCGCATGATGAAGTTGATGAAGGCGTGTGCGTTCTTCGGGTGCTTGGCGTCCTTCGGGATCGCCATCGTGTCGAAGAACAGCGTCGCGCCACGCGGCGGGATCAGCGCCTGGATGTTCTGCCCGGTCTTGCCTTCGGCAGCGCGGCTGCGCGCGATGTTGAAGTCGCCGGCGTAGCCCAGGCTGACGCAGATCGAGCCCTGGGCCAGGTCGTTGATCGGGCCCGGCGAGCTGATGCGCGTGACGTTCGGGCGCGCGGCGCGCAGCACGGCGGCGGCGGCTTCGTAGTCCTTGGCGTCGCTGCTGTAGCCGTCCTTGCCGGCGTAGAGCATGGCCACCGGGATGACCTCGCTGGCCGAATCGAGCACGTGGATGCCGCAGCTCTTGACCTTGCTCGCCAGCTCGGGCTTGAAGATCAGGTCCAACGGGTTCGCGGGCATCGGCGTGCTGCCCAGCGCGGCCTTCACCTTGTCGGTGTTGATGCCCACGGTGACAAAGCTCCACAGCCAGGTCACGAGGTGCTTGTTGCCGGGGTCGCTCTCGGCCAGCTTGTCCAGCAGACCGGCGTCGAGGTTCTTCCAGTTCGGCAGCTGCGCGCGGTCGAGCGGCAGGAAGAGGCCGGCGTCGATCTGCTTCTTGGCGAAATGCGACGAGGGCACGACGACGTCGTAGCCGGTCTTGCCGGCCACCAGGCGGGCGTGCAGCGTCTCGTTGCTGTCAAAGGTGTCGTAGCGCACCTTGATGCCGGTTTCCTTCTCGAACTGCTTGATGGTGTCCGGCCCGATGTAGTCGGCCCAGTTCAGCACGTTCAGCACCTTCGGCTCGCCCTGCGCGGCCGCGCTGGCGGCGGCGGCGGCCAGGCCCACGGCGGCAAGCGCAAGCAGGGTGCGGCGGAGGATCGAGGGGCGCGGCGTCATGGCGGGTGTCCTTTCGGGAAGGGCTCGAAAGCGGGAGGGTTCGGGGAAGGATTCGGGGGAGGCAGAAAACGGCCGCGATTGTGGTCGACCGCGCCACCGGCAGGCCAGCGCCGCCGATTGACCCGATGGGCGCAGGCAAAAAGCGCGCCGGCTGCAAGCCACAATCGCGCTGCTGTTTCCACCGCACGAGACCCCACCATGACGATGCTGATCCTCGGCCTGATCCTGTTCCTGGGCGTGCACTCGGTCCGCGTGCTGGGTGAGTCCTCGCGCACCAGCCTGCGCCAGCGCATGGGCGACAACGGCTACAAGCTCGCCTACTCGCTGCTGTCGGTGGCGGGCCTGGTGCTCATCGTCGTCGGCTACGCCGCCTCGCGCGAAAGCCCGCAGATTCTGTGGATCGCGCCGATCTGGACCCGCCACGTCGCCGCGCTGCTGACCATCCCCGCCTTCGTGCTGCTGGTGGCCGCCTACGTGCCGGGCAACTCGATCAAGGCCCGGCTGCACCACCCCATGGTGCTGGCCGTCAAGCTGTGGGCGTTTTCGCACCTGGTGGCCAACGGCATGCT
>JAIYDH010000356.1 GCA_027487585.1 Rubrivivax sp. | reverse complement strand
GTGGTGATGGCGCTGGTGCTGATGCTGGTGCTGCCGCTGAAGACGGGGCTGTACTACATCGTGCTCATGCGCTTCGGGCTGCGCACGCGCACGGGCGTGCTGTCGACGCTGTCGCTGACGAACTACTCCGAGTTCGGCCTCATCGTGGCGGCGCTGGCGGCGGCCTCGGGCTGGTTGTCGCCCGAGTGGCTGGTGGTGATTTCGCTGGCGGTGGCCGGCAGCTTCGTGCTGGCCGCGCCGCTCAATGCCGCGGGCGAGCGTGTCTACGCCCGCTTCAAGGGGCCGCTGTCGGCGCTGCAGTCGAACTCGCTGCTGGCCGCCGACCAACCCATTGCGGTGGAGCAGGTCGACGCCATCGTGCTGGGCATGGGGCAGATCGGCAGCGGCGCCTACATGCGGCTGCTTCAGGGCCACGGCATGCGCGTGCTGGGCGTGGACAGCGACGAGGCCAAGCTGGCCGCGCACCAGGCCGCCGGCCGGCTGGTGATCGAGGGCGACGCGGTCGACTCGGACTTCTGGGACAAGCTCGTGCTGACCGACACCGTGAAGCTGGTGCTGCTGGCCATGCCGGGGCACGCGGGCAACGTCTACGCACTGTCGCAGTTGAAGAACCGCGCCTTCAGCGGCCGCATCGCGGCGATCGTGCGCTACCCCGAAGAGATCGAGGTGCTGCGCCGGCTGGGCGCCGACGCCGTGTACCACGTGTACGACGAAGCCGGCACGGCGTTCGCTGATGACGCCCTGGCCGGGCTGCGGCCGGCCAGCTGAGTTCAGGGCTGGCGCGTCAGCAGCGTCTCGTTGCGGAACACCCACGGGCTGGCCGCAGCGCCTGCCGCGCGCACCTCCTTCACCGCACGCAGCTCGTCGCCCCGGCGGGTGAGCGTGACTCGGATGTCCGACGGCTGCCCGCCGTCCGCGCCCCGATGCAGCCACTCGGCCGTCCACTGCGTGCCGCTGGCATGTTCGACGACACGGGCCTGCTCGGTGGTGACGTCCACCGCACGGCCGCTGCGGAAGCTGGCGGCCGTGACCTGCGTGCCGGCGTCGTCGTACAGACTGACGCTGGTGATGAGCACGGTGCCGCGGGCGGGGCCGTCGTCGAAGCGCGACTCGCGCGTCAGCGTGGCGCCGTCGCTGGCGACGCGAATGTCGGTCTGTACAGGCAGGCGGAAGCGGCGGTCGGTCTGGTAGTCGCGGTATTCGAGGTGGCCCTGCCAGCGGCCGGCGAGCGCGCGTTCCAATTCGGCCGGGGTGGGCGTCTGCGCCGAGGCGACGCTGCTGGCCAGCAAGGCCACGGCCGTGGCGAGGAGTCGGGTCAAGCTCATCAGAGGTGCTCGGCTGGTTGCAGTGGCCGCACGATGCCAGCCATGCGGGCGGTGGCGGCGGGCCAGGCGACGGATTGAGGACGGCGTGCCCCGGACTGCAAGCCGGGCGCGGGTGCGCCCGGTTGATACGATGCCCGCATGAGCTTCGTCCACCTGCGCACCCACACCGAGTTTTCCGTCGTCGACGGCATGTTGCGCATCGACGCGCTGGCCGCGGCGGCGCGGGCCGACGGGCAGGGCGCCTGCGCCATCACCGACCTGAGCAATCTGTTCGGCGCCGTCAAGTTCTACAACGCCTGCCGCGGCCAGGGGGTGAAGCCGCTGCTGGGCGCCGACGTCTGGCTGGAGAGCATGGCCGGCAGCGACAAGCCGCCGAGCCGCCTGTTGCTGCTGGTGCAGAACGACACCGGCTACCTGAACCTGAGTGAGCTGCTGGCGCGCGCCTGGGTCAGCAACGTGCAGCGCAACCAGGCGCTGATCAAGTGGGACTGGCTGGCCGAACGCGGCGCCGGGCTCATCGTGCTGTCGGGGGCCGATGGCGGCGCGGTGGGGCAGGCGCTGCTGGCTGGCGAAGGCGAGCGCGCGGCCGAGGTGGCGAGGCGGCTCGCGGGCCTGTTCCCCGGCCGCTTCTACCTGGAACTGCAGCGCGCCGGCCTGCCCACCAACGAGGCCCATGTGCGCGCCGCCGTGCCCTTGGCCGCGGCCCTGCAGCTGCCGGTGGTGGCGACGCACCCGGTGCAGTTTCTGGAGGCCGACGACTTCGACGCCCACGAGGCCCGCGTCTGCATCGCCGAGGGCGAGACGCTGGCGAACCCCAAGCGCGCCAAGCGCTTCACGCGCGAGCAGCACTTCAAGACGCAAGCCCAGATGCAAGCGCTGTTCGCCGATGTGCCCAGCGCCATCGCCAACACCGAGCTCATCGCGCAGCGCTGCAACCTCACGCTGGTGCTCGGCAAGCCGCAGCTGCCGGACTTTCCTACGCCTCTCGTGGACGGTGTCCGCATGCCCATCGAGGCCTACTTCCGCCAGGCCAGCCACGAGGGCCTGGAAAGGCGCCTGGCAGCGCTGTACCCCGACGCCGCCCGCCGCGAGGCCGAGCGCGCGCGCTACGTGGAACGCCTGGAGTTCGAGCTGGCCACCATCGTGAAGATGGGCTTCCCGGGCTATTTCCTCATCGTCAGCGACTTCATCGTCTGGGCCAAGGAGCACGGCTGCCCGGTGGGCCCGGGGCGCGGCTCGGGCGCGGGCTCGCTGGTGGCCTATGCGCTGTTCATCACGGATCTGGACCCGCTGCAGTACCAGCTGCTGTTCGAGCGTTTCCTGAACCCCGAGCGCGTGTCGATGCCCGACTTCGACATCGACTTCTGCCAGGCCAACCGCGACCGCGTCATCGAGTACGTGAAAGACAAGTACGGCCGCGAGGCCGTGAGCCAGATCGCCACCTTCGGCACGCTGGCGTCGAAAGCCGCGCTGCGCGACGTGGGCCGCGTGCTGGGCATGGGCTACGGCCATGTCGACAGCGTCGCCAAGCTGGTGCCCGGCCTGCCCGGCAAGACCTACACGCTGGCGCACCCTCCTGAGAACCCGGCCGACAAGGACAGCGGCGTCATCTACGTGCGCGACGAGGTGCCCGAGCTCGAGATGCGCGAGAAGGCCGAAGAAGAAGTGGCCGAGCTGCTGAGCCTGGCCGTGCGCGTGGAAGGCCTGGTGCGCAACATCGGCATGCACGCCGGCGGCGTGCTGATCGCGCCGGGCAAGATCACCGACTTCTGCCCGCTGTACCAGCAGCCCGGCAGCGACAGCGCGGTGAGCCAGTACGACAAGGACGACGTCGAGGCCATCGGCCTGGTGAAGTTCGACTTCCTGGGCCTGGCCACGCTCACCATCCTGGAGCTGGCCAAGGACTACATCCGCGCCCGCCGCGCCAAGCGCGCCGACTTCAACTACGAGGCGCTGCCGCTCGACGACCCCCAGGTCTACCGCCTGTTCAGCGAAGGCCGTACCGAGGCCGTGTTCCAGTTCGAAAGCCGCGGCATGCAGGGCATGCTGCGCGAGGCCAAGCCCACGCGGCTGGAAGATCTGATCGCGCTCAACGCGATGTTCCGGCCAGGCCCGATGGAGAACATCCCGAGCTTCTGCGCGCGCAAGAACGGCAAGGAGACCATCGAGTACCCGCACCCGCTGCTCGAGCCCGTGCTGGCCGAGACCTACGGCATCTTCGTCTACCAGGAGCAGGTGATGCAGGCCGCGCAGGTGCTGGGCGGCTACTCGCTCGGTGGCGCCGACCTGCTGCGCCGCGCCATGGGCAAGAAGAAGCCCGAGGAGATGGCCAAGCAGCGCGTCACGTTCCGCGATGGCGCGCTCAAGCAGGGCATCGATCAGGCCAAGGCCGACGAGGTCTTCGACCTGATGGAGAAGTTCGCGGGCTACGGCTTCAACAAGAGCCATGCCGCCGCCTATTCGCTGCTGGCCTACCACACGGCCTGGATCAAGGTGCACTGCGCGGCCGAGTTCTACGCCGCGAACATGACGATCGAAGCCGACAACACCGACAAGCTCAAGGTGTTGCTGGCCGATGCACAAGCGGCCGGCATGCGCTTCGAGCCGCCATGCATCAACCGCGGCACGGCGCGCTTCGAGCCGGTGGCCGACCAGGTGGTGCGTTATGGCCTGGCGGCCGTCAAGGGCACGGGCGCGGGTGCCATCGAGGCCATCGTGGCCGCGCGCGAAGGCCAGGGTTCGCACCAGGGCGAAGGCGGCGGCCCGTTTCGCAGCCTCTTCGACTTCTGCGCGCGTGTCGACCGTAAGGCGGTGAACAAGCGCGCCGTCGAGGCGCTGGTGAAGGCCGGCGCCTTCGACACTCTGCACCCCGACCGCGCCGCCGTGCTGGCCAGCGTGGGCCTGGCCTTCGACTGGGCCGACACCCAGCAGGCCAACGCGCTGCAAGGCGGTCTGTTCGACTTCGACGGCGGCGACAGCCACGGCAGCAGCACGCAGGAGCCGGCGCTCGTGGCCGTGGCGCCCTGGACGCTGCACGAGAAGCTGCTGCAGGAGAAAACAGCCGTCGGCTTCTACCTCAGCGGCCATCTGTTCCAGGCCTTCTCTGATGAGGTGCGGCGCTTCGCCAAGCTGCAGATCGCCAACCTGGTGGACAGCCGCGAGCCGCAGCTGCTGGCCGGCATCGTGACCGACCCGCGCAGCGTCAGCGGCCAGCGAGGCAAGGTCTTCATCTTCAAGCTCGACGACGGCAGCGAGCACATCGAGGCCGTGGCCCCCGACGAGCTGTTCGAGACGCGCCGCGAATGGATGGCCGAAGACCAGCTGCTCGTGGTGCAGGGCAAGGTGCAGCCCGACCGCTTCAGCGGCGGCCTGCGCCTGAACATCACGCAGGCCTGGGACCTGCCGGCGGCGCGTGCGCGTTTCGGCAAGCACCTGGCGGTGGCGCTGAACGGCGGCATGCCACCGGTGGCCGACGTGCTGAAACTGTGGCCCGCGCGCCGCGAAGACACCGAGCACGGCGAGCTGCTTCAGGGCCTGGCGGTGCGTCTGAAGCTGCAGCGGCCGGGCGCGGTGGGCGAGATCGATCTTGGTGACGACGCCCGCTTCTGGCCTTGTGAAGCGGCGCTCGGCCGCTGGCGCAGTATCGCGCACGGCGGCGCGGCGCAGGTGGTGTACGAGTAGCGCGGCGTGGCCCGGAGTAGGGGCGTCACCGACTGACGCTGTGGCGGACGCGCCCGTATCGTCTGCAGATGCATGAAAAGCCGCTCACCGCCCTCGTTCTGAGCGGCGGTGGTGCGCGTGCCGCGTACCAGGTGGGCGTGCTACGTGCGCTGGTGCGCATCCGCCGCAGTGCCCTGGGTCCGCGGGCGCGGCTCGACAACCCCTTCGGCGTCATCGTCGGCACCTCGGCCGGTGCCATCAACGCCGCGGCGCTGGCGGCGCATGCCGACCGTTTTGAAGGCGCGGTGGAGGTGCTGGCCAAGGTCTGGCAGAACTTCGCCGCCGAGCAGGTGTACCGCGCCGACTCGCTGGGCGTCATCCGCTCCGGCGCGCAGTGGCTGACGATGCTCTCGGTGGGCTGGATCATCGCCCGCTGGCGCCGCCTGAAGCCACGCTCGCTGCTCGACAACCAGCCGCTGGCCGAGTTGCTCCAGCGCCTGGTGCCGCTGGAGCGCGTACCGATGCTGCTGGCCGAGCGCCACCTGCACGCCTGGGCCGTGACGGCCTCGAGCTACACCAGCGGCGAGCACGTCACTTTCTACGACGCGGCCGAGCCGGTGGAGCCCTGGCAACGGTCTCAGCGCCTGGCCGTGCCGCAGCGCATTGGCCACGAGCACTTGCTGGCGAGCTCGGCGATCCCGTTCGTGTTCCCGTCGGTGAGCCTGCAGCCACTGGGCCAGCCCGGCTGGTTCGGCGACGGCTCGATGCGTCAGACGGCGCCGCTCTCACCCGCCATCCACCTGGGGGCGGAGCGGCTGGTGATCATCGGCGCCGGCCGCATGCAGGAGCCGGCGGGCCGGGTGGTGGCCGCCGGCCAATACCCGAACCTGGCGCAGATCGCGGGCCATGCGATGTCGAGCATCTTTCTCGACGCACTGGCGGTGGACGTCGAGCGCATGCGCCGCATCAACCGCACGCTGGCGCTGCTGCCCGATTCGGCGCTCAGCGACAGCCAGCTCAAGCCGCTGGAGGCGCTGGTGATCTCGCCCAGCCAGCGCATCGACGACATCGCGGTGCGCCACCTGCAGGCGCTGCCGCTGCCGGTGCGCTCGCTGCTGCGCGGGGTCGGTGTGGGCAGCGCCGGCGCAGGCGCCGGGGCGGCGGCTGGCGTGCAGGGTGCGGCGCTGGCGAGCTACCTGCTCTTCGAGGCGCCGTTCACCGGCGAGCTGCTGGCGCTGGGCGAGGCCGACACGATGGCCCGCCAGGACGAGGTGCTGCGCTTCTTCGGCTGGGACCGCCCGCCGGCCCGCACGCCACGCGGCGGGCCGGACATCATGCTGCCGTAGGGGCTGGTGCAGTCCGGTTCAGGTCGCCTCGACCTTCTTGGCCTTGGCCGGCTTGTCAGCGCCTTCGGCCTTGGGGGCCTTCGTGGCTTTGGGTTCCTTGGCCGGCAGCGCCGCCGGGTCGAAGGCCGCGCCGCCGACGGTGAGTCCGGCCTGCGAGAAGCGCGCGGCGTTGCCCGGGCCCACGCCGCCGACACGTTCGACCAGGTCGCCCCAGTTCTTGAAGCTGCCGGCCTCGCGGGCCTTGAGGATCTTGCCCGACAGGCCCGGGCCGATGCCCTTGACGGTCTCGAGCTCGGCTTGCGTGGCGCGGTTCGCGTCGGTGGCCTGCGCCAGCGGCGAGAAGGCGACGAGGGCGGCGGCGACGAGGGCGATGAAGTTGCGGATCATGGTGGTTCTCCTGAAAGTGACGATCTGACGATCAAGTTGAGGGGCTTCGAACTCCCGGCGTCTCGGTGTCGCTGCGTTGCTTGCAGGCACTTCGGCGTCGGGATGGAAGGCATTGTTGGGAGCCGTCCGGGCGCGGTCATTCCCTCGCGGCGGGGCCTGCGGGGTGTGCTTCGAACGGGGGTGTGGGGCGTCCCCCGGGCGGGGGATCGCCGGCCGCGGTGGCGGGCTCAGCCCGCCGAAGGGGCCGTGGAGACAGCGCGCTGCAGGGCCTCGAACACCGCGCCCTCGTCGGGCCAGCGACCATGCCCTCCGAGCACGCTGATGCGGCTGTCGGGGCCCCAGGGGCGCCACAGCGTGGGGTCGCTCGGGCCCATCACGCTGATCAGCGGCGTGCCCACGGCGGCGGCCATGTGCGCCGGGCCGGTGTCGTTGGACACCATCGCGGCCGCGCGCGACAGCAGCGCCGCGTAGACGCCCAGGTTCACGCCCGGCAGCAGGCGTGCGCTGGCAAAGTGCTCGCGTGCGATGCGCTCCTCGTCACCCGGGCCCGGGCACACCACGATCGGCAGACCGAGCGCGGGCAGGCGCGTGGCCACGAACTCGGCGAAGCCAGGCCAGGTCTTGTCCTGCTGGTTCCAGGTGCCGCCGGCAAAGGGGCAGATCACGATCACGCGCTCGGGCAGGCCGTGCGCGGCGCGCAGCGCGGCGGCCTCGCGATGCTGGGCTTCGGTGGGGCGCAGGTTCACGGCCGCGGGCAGCGGCGCCGGCGCGCCGAGCAGGGCGTCGCCCAGGCGCCAGTACACCGCCAGCTCGTGCACGCCGCGGGGGCGCGGCACGGCGCGACCCAGCAGCAGGCGGCGGCCCTCCCAGGCGTGGCCCAGGGCGCGCAGGCCGGCGAGGCGGAACTCCAGCGCGCTCGAAAACGAGTCCGGCAGGCACAGCGCATGCAGCGGCGCCGCGCGGAAGCGCGGGTCGGCGGCGCGCGCCTCGTCGCGCAGGCGGCGCAGCAGGGTCACGCGGTCGGTGGTCGTCTTGGGCAGCCCGTGCACGGGCCAGCCGGTGCCGGCCAGCAGGTCGCGTGCCCAGCCCTTTCCCACCAGCACGGGGGCAAAGCCGGCATCGGCCAGGCGCTGCAGCATGGGCAACGCCAGCGTCACGTCGCCGACCCAGTTGCGCAGCCTGACGATCAAGGGCTGCGCGATCGGCGACCGTGGCGCCGGTGCGTCTTCAACTTTGGGGAGCGGGTGGGCCGACATGGTGCGGATAATCCGCAGCGATTCTGGCCGAAGCCCCTTCGCTGCCGACCCCCGCTGCCGACACCCGCCGCCGACACCCGTCGCCGACACCCGACCCATGATTTCGACCCCCCCGCTCGCTGCTGCCGACGTAACGGCCTTCCACGACCACCTGCTCGCTGCTGCCGGCTGGCCGCAGGCCGAGCCCGCGCCGCCGTCGACGGGCTTGTGGCGCTGGGTGCAGACCAACCACCGCAACAACTGCCTGCTCTGGGCCGAAGAAGACCTGGCACGCCGCACCACGGTGGCCGACGCCGAGATCGCCGCCAACAAGCGCGCCATCGAC
>JAIYDH010000405.1 GCA_027487585.1 Rubrivivax sp. | reverse complement strand
TCTGCCGCTGGGCGCCACCGAAGACCGCGTTGTCGGCGCCCTCGACATCGAGCGTGCGCTGACGCAAGGCACCAAGCACTTCGAGCCCGGCCTGCTGGCGCGCGCGAACCGGGGCTTCCTGTACATCGACGAGGTCAACCTGCTCGAAGACCACCTCGTGGATCTGCTGATCGACGTGGCGGCCTCGGGCGAAAACGTCGTCGAGCGCGAGGGCCTGTCGGTGCGTCATCCGGCGCGCTTCGTGCTTGTTGGCAGCGGCAACCCCGAAGAAGGCGAGTTGCGGCCGCAACTGCTCGACCGTTTCGGCCTCGCCGTCGACGTGCGCACGCCGCAGGACCTGGCCACGCGCATCGAGGTCATCAAGCGCCGCGACGCCTTCGAGCGCGACCCCGAGGCCTTTGCCGCGCGCTGGAAGAAGGAAGAAGACGCGACCCGGCGCCGCCTGGTGAAGGCCCGCGAACACCTGCCCGGCGTGGTGCTGGGCGATGAGGCGCTGACGCGCATCGCCGGCCTGTGCATGGCGCTGGGCACCGACGGCCTGCGCGGCGAACTGACGCTGATGCGCGCGGCGCGTGCGCTGGCGGCCCTGCAAGGCGATGCCACCGTGACCGACGCCCACATCCGCCAGGTGGCCCGGCCCGCACTGCGCCACCGCCTGCGTCGCGACCCGCTCGACGACACCGACGCCAGCGTGCGCGTCGACCGCGTGCTGGCCGAGGTCTTCGGCGGCTGAGATGCCCGCCGCCAAGGCCGTGCCGGCTGCCATGGCCCCCGCATCGGAGGCACCCGACGCCCCTGGCGCCCTGATCGACGGCCCGCTGCTTGCCGCTGCGCTGCTCGCGCTCGATCCCCGCGGCCTGGGTGGCGCCCGCCTGATGGGCCCCGCCGGCCCGGTGCGCGACGCCTGGCTCGACACGCTGCGCGAGCTGCTGCCGCCGGCCACGCCCTGGCGCCGCCTGCCGCAGCATGCGTCCGAAGAGCGCCTGAGCGGCGGCCTTGATCTGCAGGCCACGCTGGCCGCCGGCCGGCCGGTGCTGCAGCAGGGTCTGCTGGCGGCGGCCGATGGCGGCATCGTCGTTGCGGCCATGGCCGAGCGGCTGGCCGCCGGCACCGCGGCGCAGGTGGCGGCCGCACTCGACGGCGGCTGCGTGCGCATCGAACGCGACGGTCTGAGCGCCGTGGTGCCGGCGCGCGTGGCGCTGGTGGCGCTGGACGAAGCCGAGGGCGACGACACCCCGCTGGCCAGCGCACTGGCCGACCGCCTGGCGCTGTGGCTGCCGCTGGCCGGGCTGAGCTGGCGCGACGTGCCCGATGCCGCGCAGGTGGCCGAGCTCGCCGAGGCGGTGGCCGCTGCGCGGGCGATCATCGATGCGGTCGAGGTGCCGCAAGACGTGCTCGCCGCGCTGATGGCCACCACCCTGGCGCTGGGCGTGGACTCGCCGCGCGCGGCCTGGGGTGCCTGGCGAGTGGCGCGGGCCTCGGCGGCGCTGTTCGGCCGCCGCGTGGCCACGGCCGACGACGCCAGCTGCGCCGCGCGCCTGGTGCTGGCACCGCGCGCCACGCGGCTGCCGGCGCCGCCCGACGAGCCCGAGTCCGACCAATCGGCCGAGCCCCCGCCGCCCGACGACGCGCAAGAGCCCGACAGCCCCGACACGCCGCCGCCGAGCCTCGACGAGCGGCAAAGCCTCGAAGACCAGGTGCTCGATGCCGCCGAGGCCGCCATCCCCGCCGGCCTCTTGGCGCAGCTGCTGCACGGCGACGGGCCGCGCACCCGCGCCGCCCAGGGCGGCAAGGCCGGTGCCGCCAAGGCTTCGCGCCAGCGCGGGCGGCCGCTGGGGGCGCGGTGCGGCCCGCCGGTGCAAGGCGCGCGCCTGCACCTGGTGGCCACGCTGCGCGCCGCCGCGCCCTGGCAGCCGCTGCGCCGTCGCGCCTGGGAGGCGATGCCGGGCCGCGGCGCCGGACCGCGTGTGCACGTGCGCAGCGACGACTTCCACGTGCGCCGATTCTCCGAGCGCCGCGGCACGACCACGGTGTTCGCGGTCGACGCCTCGGGCTCGTCGGCGCTGCACCGGCTGGCCGAGGCCAAGGGCGCCGTCGAGCTGCTGCTGGCCGAGTGTTACGTGCGGCGCGACGAGGTGGCGGTGGTGGCCTTCCGCGGCGCCGGGGCCGAGCTGCTGCTGCCGCCGACACGCTCGCTGGTGCGGGCCAAGCGCTCGCTGGCCGGGCTGCCCGGTGGTGGCGGCACGCCGCTGGCCGCCGGCATCGACGCCGCGCTGCGCGTGGCCGCGCAGGTGCGGCGCGACGGCGCCTCGCCGCTGCTGGTGCTGCTGACCGACGGCCGCGCCAATGTCACGCTGGCCGGCATCGGCGGCCGCGCGCAGGCCACCGAAGAGGCGCTGGCGGCGGCGCGGCGGCTGCGGGCGCTGGGCGCGCCGTGCCTGCTGGTCGACACCTCCGTGCGCCCCGAGCCGGCCGCGGCCGCGCTGGCGCTGGCCATGGGCGCGCGCTACCTCGCGCTGCCGCAGGCCGACGCGCGTGCCCTCAGCGGGGCCGTGCAGGCGGTGCAGGCCTCGCAAAGGGGCGGCGGCTGAGGCCGCGGCCGCCCGCCGGTCGACATGCAGCCCGATCCGGGCGTGGCGCTGCCGCCCGATTGGCCGCACTGCGAGCGCAGCCGCGCCGTGCAGGCCGCCGGCCTGCGCTGGCACGTGCAGACCTGGCCTCAACCGCGGCCTGACGCGCCCTGGCTGCTGCTGCTGCACGGCACCGGCGCCTCGGCCCATTCGTACGCTGGCCTGGCCCCGCTGCTGGCGCTGCACTTCGGCCTGGTGGTGCCCGATCTCCCCGGGCACGCCTTCACGCAGCGGCCTCGTGGACTGGGCCTCTCGCTGCCCGGCATGGCCGCCGCGGTGGGCGCGCTGCTGCAGGCGCTGGACGTGGCACCCGCGGCCGTCGTCGGCCACAGCGCTGGGGCTGCCGTGGCCGCGCGCCTGTGCCTTGATGGCCTGGCGCGGCCGCAGGCGCTGATCAGCCTCAACGGCGCCTGGTACCCGCCCGGCGGGCCGAGCGCCTGGTGGTACGCCCCGGCGGCGCGGCTGCTGGCGCTGAACCCGCTGGCACCGGCGCTCTTTGCCTGGCGTGCCTCGCAGCCGGCCACCCTGAAGCGGCTGTTGCGCGGCACCGGCTCGCAGCTCGATGCCCGCGGCGAAGCCTGCTACGCCCGGCTGGCCGGTGACGCCCGCCATGTCGGCGCGGTGCTGGCGATGATGGCCGCCTGGGACCTGGCGCCGCTGCCGGCGGCGCTGCCGCGGCTGGCGGCGGCGAGCACGGCGCTGCACCTGGTTGCCGCCAGCCGCGACGGTGCGGTGCCGCCGGCGCAGGCCGAGCGCCTGGCCGCGCAGGTGCCTGGGGCGGTGGTGCACCGCCTGGCCGGCCTCGGCCACCTGGCGCACGAGGAAGCGCCGGCCGTCGTGGCCGATCTCGTCGTCCGCCTGCTCGCGCCACGCTGAGCGCCGGCACCCGCGGCGCCGAACCGCGGCGCGCGTTGCCGTGGATTGACGCTTCGGGTCGACCTGTCTATGCTGTGTCTACTCAAATTGACATTTGGATGCGACAACGCAGCGTGACGCTGGCGCGTCCGGGGAGCTCCCAGCATGGCGACACAAGCCCGGATCGAAGACGCGCTCAAGGCGGCGCTGCACGCCGCCGCAGGCCCCGGCTGCCCACCGCGCCTGCAGGCGGCTGTTCACCACGCGGTGTTTCCGGGCGGCGCGCGCATCCGCCCGCAATTGGCGCTGGCCGTGGCGCGCGCCTGCGGCGACGACGCGCCCGCGCTCACCGATGCCGCCGCGGTGGCCGTGGAGTTGCTGCACTGCGCCTCGCTCGTGCACGATGACCTGCCGTGCTTCGATGACGCGCCGCTGCGCCGCGGGCAGGCCTCGGTGCACAGCGCCTACGGCGAGCGCCTGGCCGTGCTCACGGGCGATGCGCTCATCGTCATGGCCTTCGAGGTGCTGGCGCGTGCCGGCGCCGAACACCCGCAACGCCTGGGGCCGCTGCTGCGCACGGTGGCCGCGGGCGTGGGCATGCCGGGCGGCATCGTCGCCGGGCAGGCCTGGGAGTGCGAGCCGCGGGTGTCGCTGCGCGAGTACCAGCGCCTGAAGACCGGCGCGCTGTTCACCGCCGCCACCCGTGCCGGCGCGCTGGCCGCCGGGGGCGACCCCGAGGCCTGGAGCGGCCTTGGCGACTGTCTGGGTGAGGCCTACCAGGTGGCCGACGACATCCGCGACGTCGCCGCCCAACCCGACTGGCTCGGCAAGCCCATCGGGCAAGACCTCGCGCTCGGCCGCCCGAGCGTGGCGCTCGAGAAGGGCATGGAGGCCGCGCTGGCGCAGTTCGAAGGCCTGGTGCAGGACGCCATCGACGCCGTGCCGGTGTGCCGGGGCTCGTCGCTGCTGCGTGCGCTGGTGCGTGCCGAGGCCGAGCGCCTGGTGCCGCC
>JAIYDH010000095.1 GCA_027487585.1 Rubrivivax sp. | reverse complement strand
TTCCGCTTCGTGCCCGATGCGCGGCTCGACGACCTGATGGTGTCGTGGGCCAGCGACGGCGGCGGTGTCGGGCCGCACCTCGATGCCTACGACGTGTTCCTGCTGCAGGTGCAGGGCCGTCGCCGCTGGCGCATCGGCCCGATCGGCAAGGGGCAGGACGACCGTTTCGTGCCCGGCGCGCCGCTGAAGCTGCTGCAGCATTTCGAGCCCGATCAGGAGCGGGTGCTCGAGCCCGGTGACATGCTCTACCTGCCGCCACGCTGGGGCCACGATGGCGATGCCGTCGGCGGCGACTGCATGACGTGTTCGGTGGGCTTTCGTGCGCCCTCGGCCCACGAGCTGGCGGCCGATCTCATCGCCAGGCTGGCCGACGAAGTGGCTGACTCGCTGGCCGACGAACGCGGCGCCAGCGCCGAACCCGGCGGCCGCCGTTACCGCGATCCGCGCCAGGCCGCCACCACCACGCCGGCGGCGCTGCCGGCGGCGCTGGCCGAGTTCGCGCGCGAGGCGGTGGAGCGCGCGATCAACGACGATCCGCGCTGGCTGGCGCGGGCCCTGGGCGAATCGCTCAGCGAGCCCAAGCCTGGCGTGTGGTTCGAGGCCGGTGCAGCAGCGGATGGCGACGTGGCGCTCGACGCGCGCAGCCGCATGCTCTACGACGCCCACCACGTGTTCATCAACGGCCAGGCCTTCGAGGCCGCCGGCCGCGACGCGACGCTGATGCGCCGGCTGGCCGATCAGCGCCGCCTGGTCGTCGCCGATCGCCAGCGCCTGAGCCCCGGCGCCGCGGCCTTGCTCGACCAGTGGCTGCATGATGGCTGGCTGCGCGCCACCGAACCTGGAGAACAGCGATGAGCGAGTCTGCACAAGCACCGTCGTCCACCCCGCCGTCCCCGCCCTCGATCGCCGGCGCGGAAGACTTCGCGCCGGCCATCCGCTGGGGCATGCACACCGCCATTGCCGAAGGTGCGCGCTGCATCACGGCGGTGGACATCGCCTTCGGCGAGAACTGGCCCTGGGACGACGCGGCGCTGCTGTCGGCGCTGACCCGCTGGCTGCGCCTGCCGCAGCGCCGGCTCGTGCTGCTGGCGGCGGGCTACGACGACTTCGCCCGCATGCACCCGCGTTTCGTGGTCTGGCGCCGCGACTGGTCGCACGCCATCTCACCCTTCGTCGCACCCGAAGAACTCGCCGGCACGTTGCCGACGGTTTTGCTCGACGACCGCCGCGTCAGCGTGGTGCGCCTCGATCCGGTGCAGGGCCGCGGCCGTGCCTCGCTGGAGCCGCGCACGCGGCTGCAGTGGCACGACCCGGTTGATGCGGTTTTGCAACGCTCCAGTCCCGGCTTTCCGGTGACGACGTTGGGCCTCTAGGGTATGCCCTAGCCTTGTGAATAGAATGCGCGGTTGGGTGGCGAGTGGGGATTCATATCCTGCAGCTGCCCGGCCTGCCACCTGAACCCACCCCTTTGAGGACGTCCTTAGATCATGAACAAGTCACTCGTTCTGGCCACCCTGGTTGCCACCTTCGCTCTGGCCGCCTGCGGCAAGAAGGCAGAGGCTCCCGCGCCCGCTCCGGCCCCGGCTGCTGCCCCGGCTCCGGCCCCCGCGATGGCGCCCGCCGCCCCCGCCGCTTCGGCCCCCGCCTCTGCCGCTTCGAAGTGATTGCGCGGCCTCACGGCCTGCACTGACAGCTGCACGACAAAAAAGGCCGCCCTCGGGCGGCCTTTTTCATGGGCTGATGACAGCCCGATGGGACTTCAGCGCAGCTCGGCCAGCAACTGTGCCGCGACGCGCTTGCCGGTTTCTCCGGTATCGGCAGCGCCCGCCTGCGTCAAGATGGCCACCACGGTTTGCGGGCCATTGGCGCGAACGGCCACGCGGAAGCGTCGCGTCTCGAGCGGGTTCTCGGTGTTGCCGAACAGCTTGGACCAGAAGCCCGGCTCTTCCTTGCCCAGGCTCTTTGGGTCGATGTAGCGCACGTAGTACAGGCCGAGCGAGCGGTCGCGGTCTTCGACGGTGAAGCCGCCCCGGTCCAGCGCCAGGCCGACGCGGCGCCAGGCGCGGTCGAAGGGCTCGTCGACCTCGATGGCAGCGCCGTCAACCACCAGCCGCGCGCGTGCCGGGGCTTCGGGTGCGGCGGCCACGGTGGTGCGGGCCACGGCCACGTCTTGTGGCCCGCCCAGGCTGACCATCAGCCGCGCCAGCATCTCGGCCTCGAGTTGCGGATCGCTCGGGCGCAAGCGCCAGCGCGTGGTGTTGTCGTCGCGGGCGCCGGTGGGCGACAAGACGGTTTCCTCGATGCCGCGGTGGCTGATGAAGACCTCGGTGCTGACCTTGCCACCGACTTCGGTGCGCTCGAGCCGGGTGCGGAATTGATCGCGCTCGCCGGTGTCGAACAGGTTGCCGGCGAGACGGCCCAGCAGGTTGCGCACGACGTCGGCGGGCAGCTTGCCCCGGTTCTCGGACCAGTTGGTCTCGATGACGCCGGCCTTGGCGTCTTCCATCGCGATCTGGAAGCCGCGCGCCTCCCAGAAGGCGCGCAGCTGCGGCCACAGCTGCTCGGGTGCGGTGGGCACCACGAGCCAGCGCTGCTGGCCGCTGCGCTCGATGCGCATGTTGGCCACCGCGCCCAGGGCCACGGTCGCGGGTGTGCCGCTGGCGGTGGGCACGTTGGACGCGGCGGCGCTGACCACGCCGCCTTGCGTCTGGTAGCGCGAGTCGCGTGCGAGCTGGGTCAGGTCGGGCGGCACGTCGAGTGGCTTGGCGCGCACGACGGTGCCGCGGTAGTCGGTGGTGTCGCCACCGAAGCTGCCGCAGCCGGCGGCTAGCAGCGCGGTGAAGGCCACGGCGGCGGCGCGTGCGGGCAGGGCCGGGCGGGAAGAATTGCGCAAGGGTGAGCTCATCGGTTCGGGTTCGGGGGCTGCAAGGCTCAGAGCCCGCAGTCGTTCATGGCGGCGCGCACCAGTGCCTTGCCGGCGTCGGTGAGCGGCAGCAGCGGCAGGCGCACGTGCTCGCTGCAGCGGCCCATCTGCGACAGGGCCCACTTCGCCGGCGCCGGGCTCGGCTCGCAGAACAGATGCTTGTGCAGCGGCAGAAGTTCCATGTGCAGCGCCGTGGCACGCCGCACATCGCCTTCGATGGCGGCGACGCACAGCTCGTGCATGCGCCGCGGCGCGAGGTTGGCGGTGACACTGACGTTGCCGCGGCCGCCCAGCAGCATCAGCGCCACGGCCGTGCTGTCGTCGCCGGAGTACACAGCGAAGGACTTCGGTGCCTGCTTGATAAGCCAGGCCGCACGGGCGATGTCGCCGCTGGCCTCCTTGATGCCGATGACGCCCGGCAGCTGCGCCAGGCGCAGCGCGGTCTCGGGCTGCATGTCGGCCACCGTGCGGCTGGGCACGTTGTAGAGCACCAGCGGCAGCTCCACCGCCTCGGCGATGGCCTTGAAGTGGCGGTAGATGCCTTCCTGCGAGGGCTTGTTGTAGTAGGGCACCACCGACAGGTGGCAGTCGGCGCCCACGCTCTTGGCAAAGCGCGCCAGCTCGATGGCCTCGGCCGTGCTGTTGGCGCCGGTGCCGGCCATCACCGGCACGCGGCCGGCAGCGTGCTGCACGGCCACGCGGATGAGCTCGCAGTTTTCTTCCATGCTCACCGTGGGCGACTCGCCCGTGGTGCCGACCACGCCGATGCAGTCGGTGCCTTCGGCGACGTGCCAGTCGATCAGGCGCTTGAAGGCCTCGACATCGACCCGGCCGTCGTCTTTCATCGGCGTGACCAGGGCCACGATGCTGCCAACGATGGGGTGGGTGAGGCTCATGGGACGCTCGGCCCAGGCCGGGCCCGGGTTCAGAGGGGAAAGCGCGTGAGTTTACCGGGCGGCTCCGCCGCTTCCGGGCGCACCGCGGCCAGCCGCTGCACGAAGTGGGGCGCCGCAGGGGCGGGCGGGTGCTCGAAACCGTCTTCGAAGGCCACGACGCGCAGCCCCGCAAAGGCCTGCAGCAGCTCGCCCGGGGCGAGCAGGAACTCGGGGCGCGACGGGCGGCCGATGGTCTCTTGGCCCTGCGCAAAGGTCTCGTAGATCAGCACCCCGCCGTCGGCCAGGGCCTCGGCGATGCGCGGCAGGAGCGGCCGCCAGAGGTAGTTGGTGACGACGATGCCGTCGAAGCGCCGGCCGGGCAGCGGCCAGGGGCCGGCTTCGATGTCGGCGACGATCACCTCCGCGCAGGCCGTGAGCGGCGCCACGGCCTCGGCGTCGCGGTCGACGGCAGTGACGGCAAAGCCTCGCGCCGCCAGCTCGCGGGTGTGGCGGCCGCTGCCGCAGGCCAGATCGAGCACGGTGCCACCGGGCCGCAGCAGCGGCACGAAGCGGGTGACCCAGGCCGCAGGGGCTGGGCCCGGTGTCAGAAGCAGGCCCATACCTGGTTGGCCAGCTTGAGCATCAGATCGGGGTCGAGGTAGGCCAGGAACACGGCCGCCAGCGCGCAGCCGCTGGCGCCAAAGGCCAGGGCGCGCAAGCCGCGGCGCTGCGGTGTCGTCATGCAGCCGCCGGTTGAGCGCGCACGATGGCGGTCTCGCGCACGGGCAGGTTCACGAGCGCGGCGAACACGCCCAGCGCGATGGCGATCCACCAGACCACGTCGTAGCTGCCGGTGGCGTCGTACAGCAGGCCACCCAGCCACACGCCCATGAAGCTGCCGACCTGGTGGCTCAGGAACACGAAGCCGCCGAGCATGCTCATGTACTGCACGCCGAAGATCTGCGCCACGATGGCGTTGGTGGGTGGCACGGTGCTCAGCCACAAGAGGCCCATCACGGCCGAGAACACGTACACGCTCATGGGCGTGAGCGGCAGGCTGATGAACAGCACGATGGCCACGGCGCGCATCAGGTAGATGGCTGCCAGGATGTGGCGTTTGGCCAGGCGCTGGCCCAGCGAGCCCGCGGCGTAGGTGCCGAACACGTTGAACAAGCCGATCAGCGCCAGCGCCACCGTGGCCACCTGCGGCGACAGGCCGCCGTCCTTGAGGTAGCTCGGCAGGTGCACGCCGATGAACACCACCTGGAAGCCGCAGACGAAGTAGCCCGCCATCAGCAGCAGGAAGCTGCGGTAGGCGAAGGCCTCCCTCAGCGCTGCGCCCACGCTCTGCTGCACGCCAGTGGCGGCCGCGCGCGGCGGCTCCTTCAGGCCCAAGGCCAGCGGGATGATCAGCAGCGCCGCCAGGCTGAGCACGAAGAGCGCGTTCTGCCAGCCGTTGCCGGCGATGAGCCAGTTCTCCACCGGCACCATCAGGAACTGGCCGAAGGAGCCGGCCGCCGCCGTCACGCCCATGGCCCACGAGCGCTTCTCGGCCGAGACGTTGCGCGCGATGACGCCGTAGATCACCGCATACGTGGTGCCGGCCTGCGCCATGCCCAGCAGCAGGCCCGTGCCGCCCAGGAAACCGGCGCCGCTGGTGGCCGAGGCCATCACCGCCAGGCCCAGCGCGTACAGCACCGAGCCGACGACGAGCACGCGGAAGGCGCCGAAGCGGTCGGCCCACATGCCCGCCAGCGGCCCGGCCAGGCCCCAGGCCAGGTTCTGCACTGCCAGCGCGAAGGCGAAGGTCTCGCGGCTCCAGCCGCGGTCCATCGTGATGGGCTGCAGCCACAGCCCAAAGCCGTGGCGGATGCCCATCGACAAAGTGACGATCAGTGCGCCGCACACCAGCACCTGAGTCATCGACAGCCGGGCGGGGGTCGAAGCGGGATTCATTCGGCGATTCTCAAAGAAAACGCGGCACCTTGCCTGCTAGGTGCTGGCTACAGTGGCGCAACTCTCAAAGGCGATCCTGCATGAAGGTATTGGTTCTCGGCGGCGGTGTCATCGGCGTCAGCTGCGCGTACTTCCTGGCCCGGGCCGGGCACGAAGTCGAACTCGTCGACCGCCAGAGCGGCCCGGCGCTCGAAACCAGCTTTGCCAACGCGGGCGAGGTCAGCCCCGGCTACAGCGCGCCCTGGGCCGGGCCGGGCGTGCCGATCAAGGCCATCAAGTGGATGCTGATGCAGCACAGCCCGCTGGTCATCTGGCCGTTGCTCGACCCCGCCATGTGGCGCTGGGGCGCCGCCATGCTGGCCAACTGCACCGAGCGGGCCTACGCGCTGAACAAGAGCCGCATGGTGCCGATCGCCGAATACAGCCGCGACGTGCTCAAAGCACTGCGCGCCGAGACGGGCATCGTCTACGACGACCGCGCCCAGGGCACGCTGCAGCTCTTCCGCACCCAGAAGCAGCTCGACGGCATCGGCGGCGATGTCGAGGTGCTCAAGCAGTACGGCGTGCCCTTCGAGGTGCTCGACCGCGACGGCTTCTGCCGCGTCGAGCCGGCGCTGAAGCACACGCAGCACAAGTTCGTCGGCGCGCTGCGGCTGCCGAACGACGAAACCGGCGACTGCTTCCAGTTCAGCAACCGCCTGGCCGAGATGGCCGGCGCGCTGGGCGTGCGGTTCCGCTGGAACACGGGCATCGACGCGCTGCAGGTGGGTGGCGGTGCGATCACAGGCGTGCACACCAATGCGGGCCTGCTGCGCGCCGACAAGGTGGTGCTGGCGCTGGGCTCCTACAGCCCCAAGCTGCTCGAGCCCGTGGGCCTGCGCATCCCGGTGTACCCGGTGAAGGGCTACTCGATCACCGTGCCCATCACCGATGCCACGGGCGCGCCCGAGAGCACCATCATGGACGAGACGCACAAGGTAGCCGTCACTCGGCTGGGCGACCGCATTCGCGTGGGCGGCACGGCCGAGCTGGCGGGCTACAGCCTCAACCTGCGCGAGCCGCGGCGCGGCACGCTGGAGCATGTGGTGACCGACCTGTTCCCCAACGGCGGCGATGTCTCCAAGGCCAGCTTCTGGTGCGGCCTGCGCCCCATGACCCCCGACGGCACACCCATCGTCGGCCCCACGTCCGTGCAGAACCTGCTGCTGGCCACCGGCCACGGCACGCTGGGCTGGACCATGGCCTGCGGCACCGGGCGCGTGATCGCCGATCTGGTGAGTGGCAAGCAGCCCGAGATCGATGTGAGCGGGCTGTCGATGGCGCGGTATGGCTGATCTGGGGAACGCTGGGTCCGCCCGGAGCGGTCGTTCAATCTGCCCCTCTCGCCCCCAACCCCGTTCGGGCTGAGCCTGTCGAAGCCCTCCCCTCCGTTCGGGCTGAGCCTGTCGAAGCCTGGCGCCGCGCAAACACTCGCACTCGAAGCATCGCGGCCGCAAAGGGCCGTGCGGGCGGGGGCTGCAGCGTGAGTTGAAGCGGTCGGCCCTGCGGGCCGACTGCCCTGCGCTGCTCGAGTTCATGGCCCCGCCGCAAAACTCGCTACGCGGGCTGCGCCCGCTGCGCTCAAACAGTTGCGGCGAGTCAGTCTACGAAGCGCGC
>JAIYDH010000293.1 GCA_027487585.1 Rubrivivax sp. | reverse complement strand
CGGCCGGGCGCCTGACCCGCGCCAGTGCCGCGCGCGCCATGGGCACCGGCGACGGCAGCGAGCTGCGGCTGCTGAGCGGCGCCGAGGTCGTGGGCGAAGACGCCGCCGGCGTGCCGCTCCTGATGCGCAGCGAGTTCCTGCATGCCTTCTTCCTCGACGAGCGCGTGGAGAGCGACCGCCCGGTGCTCGTGCGCCACGGCGCGACCGAGCTGCGCGCCGCCGGGCTGCTGTACGCGCACGCCTCGCAGCGGCTGGAGCTCAAGGGCCCGCTGAAGGTGACGCTCACGCCGCGGGCGGTGCCTTGACCGTGCCGCTGATCTTCATCACCGGCGCATCGAGCGGCATCGGCCAGGCCCTGGCCGCGCGCTACGCGCAGGCCGGCTGGCGGCTGGCGCTGGTGGCGCGCCGCACCGAGGTGCTGCAGGCTTGGGTGGCGTCACAGGGACTGGGCAGCGACCGCGCGGCGATCTTCGGTGCCGACGTGGCCGACACCGAGCAGATCGTCGCCGCCGGCCGGCGCTGCATCGCCGAGTGCGGCCTGCCCGACGTGGTGGTGGCCTGCGCCGGCATCAGCGTGGGCATGGACACCGCCGTGCGCGCCGACCTCGACGTGATGCGCGAGCTGTTCGCCATCAACAACATCGGCCTCGCGGCCACCTTCCACCCCTTCCTGGCGCCGATGCGCGAGCGCCGCCGCGGCACGCTGGTGGGCGTGGCCAGCGTGGCCGCCATCCGCGGCCTGCCGGGCCATGGCGCCTACAGCGCCAGCAAGGCCGGCGTCGTGGCCTATTGCGAGAGTCTGCGCGTGGAATGCCGCGGCAGCGGTGTGTCGGTGGTCACGCTGCTGCCCGGTTATGTGGCCACGCCGCTGACAGCGCGCAACAGCTACTCGATGCCCTTCTTGATGGAGCCCGAGGCCTTTGCCGAGCGCGCCTTCCGTGCCATCGAGGCCGGCACGAGCTACCGCGTCATCCCGTGGCCCATGGGCCTGCTGGCGAAGCTGCTGCGCCTGCTGCCGAACAGGCTGTACGACCGGCTGCTCGCCGGCCGCGGGCGCAAGCCCCGTCGCGACTGAGGGCCATGGCACCGTTCCATCCACTGCCACGCTGGCAGCATCGCCGCCCGTCATGATCGATGTCGTTGTCTTCTTCTTTCTGCTGGGCGTCTTCGCGCGCCTGGTCAAGAGCGATCTGCGCCTGCCCGAGGCGCTGTACGAGACGCTGTCGATCTACCTGCTGCTGGCCATCGGCCTGAAGGGCGGCATCGAGCTCAGCAAGCAGCCGCTGGCGGCGCTGGCGCCGCAGGTCCTGGCCTGCATGGCGCTGGGCTTCGTGATCCCGTTCGTCATGTACCCGCTGGTGCGTGCGATGCGGCTCAGCGGCGTGGACGCGGCGGCGCTGGTGGCGCACTATGGCTCGGTGAGCGTGGTCACCTTCGCGGTGGCGCAGGCGGCCTTGGCCCGCCAGGGCATTGCCCACGAAAGCCACGCCGCGCTGTGGGTGGCGGTGATGGAAGCCCCCGGGCTGATCGCCGGCATCCTGCTGGCGCGCTGGTCGCTGCGCGACGGCCGCACGCGCACGAACTGGGGCGGGCTGATGCACGACGTGCTCTTCGGCAAGAGCGTGCTGCTGCTGATGGGCGGCCTGCTCATCGGCGCCGTGGCCGGCGAGGCGGGCACGGCGCCCATCAAGGCGGTGTTCGTCGACCCGTTCAAGGGCGTGCTCGCACTGTTTCTGCTCGAGCTGGGCCTGGTGGCCGGTGGTCGGCTGGCCGAGGTGCGGCGCTTCGGGCCGGCGGTGCTGGTGATCGGCCTGGTGGCGCCCCCGGTGCTGGCAGTGGCGGGTGCGGCCACGGGCTGGGCGCTGGGGCTCAGCACCGGCGGCATCGCGCTGCTGGCCACGCTGGCGGCCAGCGCCAGCTACATCGCCGCGCCCACGGCGATGCGCATCGCCGTGCCGCAGGCCAACGCGGCGCTGTCGATCACGGCGGCGCTGGGCATCACGTTCCCGTTCAACATCGTCATCGGCATACCGATGTACATCCAGATGGCCCACTACGCCAGCGGAATCGGCTCATGAACAAACACGCGAAGACGCTGCTGGTCATCAACGCCGAAGCCGTGCTCGAGAAGAACCTCTCGCGCGATGTGCGCGAACGCGGCGCTCAGGGCTGGACGGTGACCGAGGTGCACGGCGCCAGCTTGGAGGGCGTGCGCGAGGGCGCCTGGGAAGCCGACCGAACGATCGAGATGAAGGTCATCTGCGACGAGGCCGTGGCCGACGCCATCGCCGAGCACGTGCTCGCCACCTACGCGCCGCACTACAGCGTCGCGTTGTGGTTCACGCCTGTGCAGGTGCTGCGGCCCGAGCGCTACTGAGAGCCTGCATCGGCCGCTGAAACGACAAGGGCGCCCGGAGGCGCCCTGCATCGCGTTCAGACGGTCTGATCAGTAGCCGCCGCGGTTGCCACCGCCGCCACCACCACCGTAGCCGCCGCCACCACCGCTGCCGCCGCGGTTGCCACCGCCGCCGCCACCGTAGGGGCTGCGGCCACCGCCGCCACCACCACCACCGTAGGGGCTGCGACCACCGCCGCCGCCACCACCGCCGTAGCCACCACCACCCGTGCCGCCACCGCCGCCGCCGTAGCCACCGCCACCACCGCCGCCGTAACCACCACGGCTGCCGCCGCCACCGCCGTAGCCGCCACCGCCGCCCGGACGGTCTTCACGAGGACGGGCCTCGTTGACGACCACCGCGCGGCCTTCGAGGGCCTGGCCGTTCATGCCGTTGATGGCAGCTTGCGCCTCGGCATCGTTGCCCATCTCGACGAAGCCGAAGCCCTTCGAGCGGCCGGTTTCGCGATCCATCATCACCTTCGCCGACGTGACGGTGCCGAAAGGAGAGAAGGCCTGCAACAACGAGTCATCGCGGACCGAATAGGCCAAGTTGCCGACGTAAAGTTTGTTTCCCACGGAGAGCCCTTAGAAGATCAGAAGAACCATGCGGAGCTCAACCCTGGAACACCCGTCGAAACCTTCGTTAGCCGAAGGCGCCGACGGGAAGGCGCGGCTGCCAGACACAGACCCCCGGATTATGGGTAGCGAAATCAGCCGCCTGTAAAGAGACGGGCCTTGTTTTGTTGTTTTGGCGCGCATCGGGCTTACCCGATCCCGGACCCGGTGCCGGGCCCGCTCCCCGGCATGATCGCGACATGGACCTCCTCAAGCCGCTGATCGCGTTGCTCGCCATCGTCAACCCGATCGGCGTGGTGCCGTTTTTCATCCACTTCACCCAGAGCTTCGACCGGGCGCAGCGCCAGCGCACCATCCGCATCGCCTCGTTCACGGTGTTCGTGGTCATCGCGGTCAGCGCGCTGGCCGGGCTGAAGGTGATCGAGTTCTTTGGCATCAGCCTGGCCTCGTTCCAGGTCGGCGGCGGCTGCCTGCTGTTGATCAGCTCGCTGGCGATGCTCAATGCCCAGCCGGCCGAGAGCAAGCCGTCGGATGAGCGCGACGGCCAGGAAAAGGTCGATGCCGGCGCCAGCATCGCCGTCGTGCCGCTGGCGATACCGTTGCTCACCGGGCCGGCCACGATCTCCACGGTTGTGATCTACGCCGAAAAGACGCGCTTCCTCTGGCAACTGGGTGTGATGGTGGCCTATGGCGTCATCATCGCGCTCATCACCTGGGCCGTGTTCTCGGCCTCGGGCCGCATCGCGCGTGTGCTGGGGCGCACGGGCATCAACGTCATGACGCGGCTGATGGGGCTCATCCTGGCAGCGATGGCGGTGGAACTGCTGGCGGACGGGCTGACGAAGTTGTTCCCGGTGCTGGGCAGCCACGTCGCGCGCTGAGTCCACGCACCAAGTCGGGTCATTTCGACCCAGTGTGCGGCGGGTAAGCCCTGATGTGGCGCAGCCGGGCTGAACGTCATGATCCGTGCGCTTCCGGTCAGGCCCAAAGGCTTGGCTGGCAAGAGGTAGAGGAGACGCAACTTTTGAACAACGCGCCGCCGGGCTTGGCCCGAGCGGCGTTCTTTTTGGTGTGGCCCCGCACGGGTTCGCCGCGGCGCGCGCCGCGCTGAATCGCGGTGGCGCGGCGAGCCTGCTGCGCGCTCGTCCATCGGGTGGCTGTGCCGAGTCGGCCGAAGCCCACAACAAGCTCTCAGGGCACCGAGCTGCGAACCGCGCGGAAGCCCAGCCCGAAGAGGCGCCGTGTGCCACCAAAGTTGGCCACGTTGCGGCTGCTTGTGCGAAGGTCGGTCTCGGGGTTGAAGAAGTCCCCGCCTCGGTAACCGTAGCCGTAGAGGCCGAAGCCGCCTGTGCGCGGGCCCATGCGCGGCCAGTCCGCCACGTCGGCGGCGCCGTCTGACGCCAGTTCACCGTCTCCGTGCCGCGGCACGAAGGCCCGGCCGACGGCGAGGCCCACGCTCACCGCCATCTCGACCAGGTTGCCCGACAAGTCGGCTGCACCCCAAAAGCTCTCGCCCCGCCCTTCGCGTGTGAGCCGGTCGGACAGCGCGGCCGCGGCGTAGGGGCCCAGCAGCGGGCGATCCTGGGGGCTCGGGGACCACGACGTGTTGGCTTCTGGTGGCCTTGCGCGCTCGCGCCCGCTGCCGTCCTCGCCGTCGAAACCGCGGATCGCGACGATGCGTGTGGAGCCCCAGGCGTACTCGCCGGGCACGGCCGCAAGCGGGCCGCGCGCGGCCTTCTCGAATTCGAGTTCGCTCATCGGCCGCAGTCCCGCCCAGTCGGCCACGGCGATGCCGTCCTCCCAGGTGAGCCAGTTCATGCTCCAACGCGGCTGCGCCGCCACCCACTGCTCGCCGCGCCGCTCGACCGTGTAGCGGTAGTTGTCGGGCCGCACAAGGCCGCCGCTGGAAAAGTCCCGCGCAGAAGGAGCCCTCGCCTGAGCCTGGGCTGGCGTGAGGGTGTCGAGGAAGTCGGCGTACTGCCCCTGCGTGAGTTCGTACCTCATCAACCAGAACGCTCGATAGCCCGTTGGAAAGGCGGCCGGCAGCATGCCGGGCTGCCCGTCCCAAGGAGTCGGCCCGGGAGCCCCGGCGGGCAACGGCGAACGACGGTCGTCGGCCCACAGGGCACCCGCCCGCGGGGCGAGTTCAGTCGGAGCGTCTGTCACCCGGAAGGGCCGACCGGGGTTGCCGCCGTCGTGGAATCGCCCCGGCGTACCCGGGTCGCCGTCGCCGACCTCAAAGGCACCCTCCGGCACCAGCACCATCGGCCAGGCGAACAGGCGGATCAGCTGGATGCGCTCGTCCGCGGCCCACCGCACCTCCAGTGTCGTTGTCGCGTCGCCGCTGCCGGCGGTGGACCGCTGCAGCATCGATCCGGTCCGGTCAGACGGGGTCAGCGCGGTGTAGCCTGCCTCGGCCGTCACGGTCTCGAGCGGCAGATGGCGCCACCGCCCATCGGCGTGCCGGGCCTTGGCAAAGATCCATACCCCGTCGCGGTTGCCACGGGGGCTGCCGATGTCGTCACGCCAGCTGCGCGGCCAGGACACGGTCACGCGGGCGGCTCCGGGGTCGGCCTTGACCACGCGCACCGCGACCATCGCCGCCGAGCCGACCCCGGCTTCGACCCCAGCAGGCGCTGCGTCGGCCTGCACCAGCGCCAGAGCCAGAAGCACCCCCGCCAACGAAACGCGGGCGCAATGGAGCATGTGCCTGCGGCCGGCCCAGGTAATGACCTGCGCAGGGCTCATCGCAGCCCGCCCGTGGATGGATCGAACCGGGCGACGAACCCGTCGCCACTGCGGGGTGTCGGTTCACCTCGGTACGCGGGTCTCAGCACGAGTGAGGTCTGCCCGGACTGAGCTAATTCCAAGGCGGCGAAGAACTGCCCACCCATCCACGGCGATCCTGAAGGGTCGATCGCCAGCCCGGCCGCGATGTTGTCTGCTGACGCTGGTTCGACCGAGACCAGACCCGCCCCCCAGCGCGGCACGCCGGTGTGTGCATCCAGCTTTGCAAGAAACACGTCGCTGAGCGTGGACCTCGCCTGCAGTGTCTGGTTGGGAAAGGGGCGGCTCCCCGAGAACCAACCGGCCCCATAGACCGCGCCGCGACCATCGACCGCCGTGCGGTGGATGCCTCCGCCGCTGAATGCCAGCGGCGTCGCCCCCGGCGCGGCCAGGGGTCTGTTCGGGTCGGATATCGCTCTCGCGGTCCAAACCGGAGTGTCCAGCGCGACGGCCACGTCGCCGTTGGGCATCGTGGCGGCCGCCTTCACATAGTCGGCCTTGGGCAAGTCGGCCGGGTCCGCCAGCCTTAGGGCCAAGGGCCGGCTTGGCTGTGCCGCGGCCAAGGTCGCACCCAGCATGAGCGAGGCAGCGGCCACGGCGAGCCCTGCCACACGGCGTCGACCCGTGCGCGGACTGCGGCCAGGAGAGTCGGTGCGCCCGCTGTTCACTTCGGCCACCCTTGATCCGGGCTGCTCCAGCGCATGCGCCCCACGCTCACCCGCACCGCACCACCGCTCGTGTCGAGCACCCGAAAATGACTCATCGCGATCGTGGACTTGCCGCCCGGGTTGAGTCCGATGGTGGCCTGTCCGACCTCACGCCAGCCCGTGCCGTCTTCGTCGATCCACAGCGCCAGCGAAGTGCCGCGCTTGACCATCCGAAAACCGATGCTGGTGTTGGCGCGTATCGGCACCGCAACCGGGTTGCTGTTGCCATTGCGCAGCACGGCGAGCAAGGTGCTGCCGGTCTTGAAGGCCCCGCCCCACCAGTCGCCGAACATCCCGCCTTGCCAGTCGCCACGACGCGCTGCGAAGTCGTAGTCGCCACGGATGTAGTGCCCGGCCAGCGCGATGCCTCCGCTGGAGGCCAGGGCCTGGAGCTCGCGCACGTCGGGCAGCGTCCACTCGATGGTGATGTCCGAGGGCAGCGGCTTCAGCCGTGTTGGCGGTTCGAGGAAGCCGGTGAGGCGAGGCCCGGGTGCGGCGGCAGGCGCGAGATGAACGGCGCGGCCGTTCTCCACGACGACCGTGTACTCGGGCCGCTGGTCGCGCGGGTTGTCGCTCGGGCCGAGAAATCGCTCGAGTGCGCCGAAGCTGCCGTCAAGGAAGGAGGCTTCGAGCTCGCCCGCCTGCAACGGCGCGCACCAGGGCGCCAGCACCCCGGCAGCAAGGCCGAAGATCACCCCGCGCCTGGACCGCGGGTGCACACGCGCTTCGGCAAAAGGCTGGGCTGCGATCGTCGTTCGTTCATCCATGCGCTGCTCTCCTGTGGGTGTGGGCCGCTCTCTGCGGCGAAGCGGCGGCTGCGTTGCGCACGAGCCGGATGCCGAAGTCGTGGTGCCAGTAGTACTCGAAGTTCACGTGGCCGGACCGCCCGGCCGCGCTCAGGGCCACCGGCGGCAGCAGGTAGGAGCCGCCCTTGAGGGTCTTGAAGGGTCCCGTCGAAGGGCGCTGAGCCGGACCAGCGGGGTAACGCGCAAAGCCCTGGGCGGGCGGCGACAGCGGCGCGAACCAGTCCCAGACCCACTCGGTGGCATTGCCCAGCATGTCGTGCAGGCCGAAGCGGTTGGCCACCCGCGTGCCCACGGGTTGCGGTCGGCCGCCGCTGTTGCCGCAGTGCCAGGCCGACGCGTCCAACGACCCTGCACTTGCGCAACCATTGCCGGGCAGGGCCGCAGGCACCGACTCGCCGCCGGCTGCCGCCCACTCCCACTCGGCCTCCGTGGGCAGGCGGTAACCATCGGCATCGCGGTCCCACTCGACATACTCCTGGGTTGCGCGTCGCCCGGGTGTCTCGCGTCCGTCCAGGAAGCGGTAGGCCGGACGCAGCCCCTCCCGCAGCGACATCGCGTTGGCGAAGCGCACGGCGTCGTACCAGCCGATGCGGCCCACCGGCAGGTCGGTGCCGGCGTACTGGCTTGGGTTGTGGCCTGTGACGGCCTGGTATTGGGCCTGGGTGATCTCGGTGCGGCTCATCAGGAAGGGGGCCACCTCGACCGTGAATCGGGTGTCGCTGCCCTGCGCTGCACGTGGGCCGCGTCGCGCAGAGCCGCCCATCGTGAAGCGTCCGCCCGGAATGGGCACCATGTCGAGCAAGCGTCCGGCGGTCGGGCTTGCGGTGGCAGCAGCCACCGACTGCAAGCGCGGACCGTCGCGCTCGGGCCCGCGCACCTGGGGCCAGGGCCGGTCGGCGTGCGCGGTCTCGCAGGCAGGGGCGGGCAGTGCGGCCAAAGCCGCGAGCCAGACCACGCAGGGCATCGTTGGATGCGGGCTCTTCATCGGTTGCGCTCCAGGAGCAGGGAGACCGCAGGTCCGGCGTTGCGCGCGATCCTGAACCCGAAGTCGATGTGCGAATAGTCGGTCCACACCACGTGGCCGATGCGCATGCTGGCCCGCAGGGCCGGCGGCGAGGCGTACCAGGATCCGCCGCGAAGCAGCCGGGCGCCGGGCCCGTTGCCGGGCTTGCCGGTCGGGTCGGCGCGGGCCTCGCCGCTGTAGGGGCCAGGGACAAAGTTGTCGTCCCAGTCCCACACCCACTCCCAGACGTTGCCCAGCATGTCGTGCAGGCCCCAGGCATTGGGTCGCAGCCGACCCACCGGCATGCCGCCTTCGACAGGGGCATTGCCGCAATGCCAGCCGATGCCGTCGAGCGTGGGCTCCGGCTCGCACCCGCCGCCGAAGCCCGGTCCCATCCGCCGCAGATCGCCCGCGTAGGTGTCGGCCGTGCTGCCGGCGCGCGCTGCATACTCCCACTCGGCCTCCGTGGGCAGGCGGTAGCCGTCGGCCTGGCGGTCCCAGAAAACCAGCGGTGCGGTGGATGTCGAGCCCGGCTCCACGCGGTAGGCAGGCTGGAGGCCTTCGCGCCGGGACAAGGCGTTGGCATAAGCCACGGCCTCGTACCAGCCCACGTCGCCCACCGGCAGGTCGACGCCCTTGAAGTGGCTCGGGTTGAAGCCCATCACCGCCTCAAACTGCGCCTGGGTGACCTCGGTGGCGGCCATGCGGAAGGCGCTGATCGTCACGCGGTGCACGGGGCGCTCGTTGCGCGAAATCGCCCCCGGCGTGCCGCGATCAGACCCCATGTCGAAGGCGCCGGCGGGGATCTCGACCAGGGCCGGACGCAGCAACTGCTCGGCGCTGACGGCGGGCCGTGCCAGCAGCGTCAGAACGAGGGCACACGCCAGCGCCGCGCCGCCCTTCACCTGCGCTGCAGCAGGGCGCGCTCTCTCCCAGGGGTCGGGCCTTCCAAGGCAAACATCGCCGCGCAGCAGAGGTTCCCCAAGGCGCTTCAATGGCACCATGTCCAGTCTCCTTGACCAGGCCCCGTTCAGCCCGAAAGCCATTCTGGTGTGCCTATGCATTCGCCAAATCAATGGCTGACATCGATGGCATCGATCCAGGGACCTCGTGTCCGTCGCAGAGCCGAAGGCGGCGGCCCGCCGTCTCTGACGACGGGAACCGCTGGCGACCTGTGTCAGGCCGCCGCCGCCGCCGCCGCGATCACCTGACCGCGCAACCAGCGGTGCGGGGCCGAGTGCTGGATGCTGGCCGACCAGATCATCTGCACGCTGTAGCCGGGCAGCGCGAACGGGGGTTCCAGAGCCTGCAGTGACCATCGCCCGGCCACCTGGAGGGCCCAGCGGCGCGGCACCGTCGCCAGCAGCGGCCGCTCGAGCAGCGCGGGCGGCAGCGCGGCGATGCCCGCCAAGCTCAGCACCACGCGCCTGCGCAGGCGCAGTCGGTCCAGTGCCTCATCCACCGGGCCGACCGTGGCACCGCCCCTCGGGGACACCAGCGCGTGATCTGCCGCCGCGTAGGCCTGCAGGTCCCAGCGCTTCAGAGCCGGATGACCAGGACGCACCAGGACGAGCCAGTCCTCTCGGTAAAGGGCCCGTGTCAGCCAGCTCGGCGGCAGGGGCAGGCGGCTCCCGATCATGAGGTCGAGCTCGCCCCGCTCAAACTCTTGGAGCGGCAGCTCGTTGGAAGGCGGCAAGACGACGAGCTGCGCATCAGGACCCAGTCGCGACTGCAGCTCGGGCACCAGCGTCGCTGCGACGAAGTCCGGCATGCGAAGGCGCCACAGGCGCTTGGCCGCGAGTCGCTCGGCCTCGTGAACCGCCAGCTCGGTTCGGAGTTCGTCCAGCAGCGCGGGCAGACGCTGCAGCAGGCCGCGGCCGACCGGGGTGAGGTTCATCTGCCGCCCCTCGCGCAGCAGCAGCTCGTCGCCAAGCCGCGACCGCAGCCGTGCCAGCGCCGCGCTGGTCGCGCCTTGTGTCAGTCCCACCCGCCTTGATGCGCGCGTCACGCTGCGCTCCTCGAGCAGGGCGCGCAGGACCGGCAGGAGGTTCATGTCGAAATCGTTGAGATTCATGGGGCAGGCCGGATGGGCGCGACGCTACGGCCAGATGGATAGGTGACATCGACGCCATCGATGAAAGAGGGCACAAGAATAGGTCCAACTTCCAGAGGAGGAACTCGACATGGGACTTCACCGCAAGATCCTGCGCGTGCTGTGGCCGCTGGCCCTGGCCTTGGCCGGGAGCACCTCGCAGGCGTTCAGCGTCAACGACATTGCGGGTCGCTGGGAGACCCCGGCCCCGGTTTACGACGAGGCCAGCAAGGTCTTCGGCAGCTATGCCTTGGAGATGCGCGACCGCCAGTGGACCTTGTTGTTCACGGCCAGCGCCGATGCTGCCGGTCAGCAACGGCTTTTCAGTCTGCGAGTAGGCCCCTCGGCGTACTCGCTGGGCAAGCCCGTCCCGGGGCTCGCGAATGCGTTGGAAGGCGACTTCGAGCGCGGCAGTCTGCACCTGACCGCCCACGCCGCACCCATGGTGGCGATGTTCAACGGCGCCGCGTGCGGGCGGGGAGACTGGCAGATCGGCATCGAGCAGGAGGTCACCGCAGGGGGCTGCGCCTTCATCCCGCCGCGCTCCAGTTGTCCCCAGGAGTTCGACATCGTGGCTTTTGACGGCAGGGCGCTTTCCTTCGGCGATCGCAGCGGCAATCTGTGTGCGCTGCCACGACCCGCGTCGCCGTCGAAGGCGGTCATGGTGCGCAAGCCCGTGCACGCCATGATCCAGGCGCGCATCAAGGACCCGGGCGAGTTCTTCGGCAAGTACGTCCCGGGACACTTGCCTTCCGTGCAGCAGTACGGCGGGAAGTTCACCCAGACCCTTCGGGCGTTGCATCCCGTGGTCGACCCCAAGCTCCAGGGCACGCTCCCGGGGCAGATGTTCATCGTCCAGGAGTGGCCCTCCATGATGGCGTTCGATGCGTGGTGGAATTCCCCCGAGTACGCGCCGTGGAGCGCCCTCCGCGCAAGGGCGGCGGACGTGCAGGTGACGCTCACCACGGCAGTCGGCAAGTGAAGAGGCTGCCTCGCACCCGGTCTGCTCGATGACATATCGCGGCGGCGGCGCCGCGCGAGAAGTGCGCCCGTATCCGCCGCCGATTCTGGCGATGACGCAGGGCGGCAGCTCCTAGGATGCCGCCAGCCTTGCCCTCGGCTGCTCCGCCCGCTGCCATGTCCGTGAACCCCGAACTTCGCAAGCTCGACATCGACATCCCGTCGCAACCGCAGGCGCTGCTGCAACTGTCGCTGCTGCTGGCCGACGACGACATCAACCTGCAGGCTGCGGCATCGCTGATCGAAGGCGACATGGCGCTGGCCGCCGCGGTGATGAAGGCGGTGAACTCCTCGCTCTACGGCCTGACGGGTCGGGTGCAGAGCGTGCAGCAGGCCATCACCTACCTGGGCATGCGCGAGGTCGCGGCCATCACCTTCGAGATGGGCCTGCGCGCCGCGTTCCCGCCGGCGCCCGAGCTCGAGCCGATCTGGGCGCGCGCCGCCTGGCGGGGGCAAGTCATGGCGCGCCTGGCGCAGCGCCTGGCGCTGGATGCCTGGGGCGCGCACTCGGCGGGCCTCTTCGAGGAGTGCGGCAAGGCGGTGCTGTTCCGCCACGCGCCGGACCACTACCGCGCCATGCTCAGGGCCGCAGCCGACGACCGCATGCTGGTCGAACTCGAGCGCACCGGCTTCGGCGTCAGCCACGACGCACTGGGCGCGGCGCTCTGCGAAAGCTGGGGCCTCGGCCTGGCCGCCGTGGCCAGCGTGCGCCACCACGTGCTGGCGCAGGCCACGCACGAACTGCCGCCGCCGCCGGCGCGGCGCGGCATCTGTGCACTCTCGGTGCTGGCCCACCTGGTGGAGACCGAGGCCGAGCAGAGCGACGAGACCGCGGCTTCCATCGCGCAACAGGCCGAACTCGACCCGGACCTCGTGCTGCGCGCCTTGCGCCTCGAGCTGGAGCAGCGGGCCGAAGCCTACGGCCACAGCTGAGCCCGCCGCTGGCGCCGCCCCGGTGCCCGCCGCCATCGCGCCTGAGGAAAGCCCGCTGGCGCAGCAGGTGCCCTCGTGGTTACGCTGCCGGCCCTTGCAGCATCACTGAGCGGGCCGCCTGTGCCCGTCGATCCCATGGCCGTCAACGTCTCATCCGAAGCCCTGGCTCTGCAGCGCCTGTACCAATGGGAGAGCACGACCCCAGACAAGGTCGTGTTCACACAGCCGCTGGGCGGCGGCCAGGTCGTCGACTACACCTGGCGCCAGGTCATGGACCAGTCCCGGCGCATGGCCGCGCACCTGCAGAGCCTGGGCCTGCAGCCCGGCGACAGGGTGGCGCTGCTCAGCAAGAACACGGCGCAGTGGCTGATGACCGACTTCGCCATCTGGCTCGGCGGCTTCGTCTCGGTGCCGCTGTACCCCACACTGGCCGCCGGCACCATCCGCCAGATCCTCGAGCACAGCGAGAGCAAGCTGCTGTTCGTGGGCAAGCTCGACGGCTGGGAGGGCATGAAGCCCGGCATCCCCGCCGGCCTGCCCTGCATCCACCACCCGCTGAGCCCTGAAGACGCGAAGAAGAGCTACCCCGGCTGGGACGCCATCGTCGCCAAGACCGAGCCGCTCAAGGGCAACCCGCTGCGCTCGCCCGACGAGCTGGCGACCATCATGTACACCAGCGGCACCACCGGCGCGCCCAAGGGCGTGATGCACAGCTTCGGCACCTTCGCCTGGGGCGTGCAGAGCGGCCTGAAGCGGGTGCCCGCCATCAACAGCAGCGCGCGCATGCTGAGCTACCTGCCGCTGAGCCACGTGGCCGAGCGCACGCTGGTGGAGCACGGCGTGCTGGCCACCGGCATGCACGTGTTCTTCGCCGAGAGCCTGGAGACCTTCACCTCCGACCTGCAGCGCGCCAAGCCGACGGTGTTCTTCAGCGTGCCGCGCCTGTGGGTGAAGTTCCAGCAGGGCATCAGCGCCAAGATGCCGCCGAAGAAGCTGGACATGCTGCTGTCCATTCCCATCCTCGGCGGCATCGTGCGCAAGAAGATCCTCACCGCCCTGGGCCTGCAGGAGTGCACCTTCGCCGCCGGTGGTGCGGCGCCGATGCCTCCCGACCTGCTGCGCTGGTACAACAAGCTGGGCCTCGATCTGGTCGAGGTCTACGGCATGACCGAGAACTGCGGCGTCAGCCACGCCACGCTGCCGGGCAAGCAGCGCCCGGGCACCGTGGGCCTGCCCTACGACGGCGTGCAAAGCCGCATCGACCCCGCCAGTGGCGAGATCCAGATGAAGGCGCCCTGCCTGATGCTCGGCTACTACAAGGAGCCCGAGCTCACGAAGCAGGCCCTCACCGAGGACGGCTGGCTCAAGACCGGCGACAAGGGCGCGCTCGATGCCGAGGGCAACCTCAAGATCACCGGCCGCGTGAAGGACCTGTTCAAGACGAGCAAGGGCAAGTACGTCGCGCCCGCCCCGATCGAAGACCGGCTCGTCATGCACAACGCCATCGAGGCCTGCTGCGTGACTGGCGCCAACCTCGGCCAGCCGCTGGCGCTGGCGATGCTGAACATCGACGCCATCAAGAAGGCGGCATCGGCCGAAGGCAAGGCCGAACTCGAGGCTTCGCTGACGGCCCACGTGAAGGCGATCAACGAGCACCTCGATCCGCACGAGCAGCTCGACTGCCTGGTCGTCACGGCCGAGGCCTGGACGGTGGACAACGACCTGATCACGCCGACCTTCAAGGTCAAGCGCAACCGCATCGAGGACCTGTTCGCAAAGAACTACGACGCCTGGGTCGGCATGCGCAAGACGGTGGTCTGGCACAAAGCGTGACCACCCCCCGGAACGGCTGACGCCGCGCCCCCCGGCGCAGCCCCCGCTCGCACAGCCCTTTGCTGCTGCGGTGCGTCGAGTGAGAACGGCGGTAGGCCACCAGGCTTCGACAAGCTCAGCCCGAACGGAGGGTGCGGACGAACAGCTGCCAACGGCCGTGACTGTTTGGCTGCCGCTCGATGAAGCCGACATTGCGCCGGCCCGGCTGGTGCGGCGACTTTGGCCGCACCGCACCAGCAGACAGACCGGCTCAGGCCTTCGGCAGCGGCTTGAGCCCGTTCCAGCAGGTGCGCTGCACCAGCTCGACCACCTGCGCGTCGCTGAAGGCGCCGCCGGCCTTCAGGTAGGCGGGCACGGGGTCGCAGGCGCGCGCGTAGATGGTGTACAGCACCAGCTCGGGCGGCAGCGTGGGGTCGATGTCGCCGTCGGCCTGCGCCTGCACGATCCACGCGCCCAGGCGGTCGGAGGCCTGCATCAGCAGGTCGAGGTAGCCGCGATTGGCCAGCAGCTCGGCGCGCAGCGAGCTGTTCTGCGAGGGCACGGTGGGCATTTCGCCGCCGAGCTGCATCTCGAGCGCCCAGCGCGACATCGCCATCAGCCGCTCCACCGCTCGCGTGCCTTCGCGCGCGGCCTGCTGCTCGATGACCGCCAGCGCGCGCTCGAGCAGCCGCACCATCGCCGCTGCGGCCAGCGCCTCCTTCGAGGGGAAGTGCTTGTACAGGCTGGCCTTGGCGATGCCGACATCGGCCGCGACCTCGTCGACCGTCATCAGGTCGAAACCCTTGTCGGCCAGCAGCCGGTTGACGGCGCTGATGATCGCGTCTTCGCGCACGCGCAGCACTTGTTCCTTGAACGACAGACGGCTCATCG
>JAIYDH010000224.1 GCA_027487585.1 Rubrivivax sp. | reverse complement strand
TGCTCGACGCCGCCGTGGCGCGCCTGCACGCCGCGACCGGCCTGCCCCCGGTGGCGGTGGCCCACAGCATGGGCGGCCTGGCCCTGCG
Source organism: Rubrivivax sp. (assembly GCA_027487585.1). GTDB lineage: Bacteria > Pseudomonadota > Gammaproteobacteria > Burkholderiales > Burkholderiaceae_C > Rubrivivax. The sequence goes on along the minus strand of JAIYDH010000224.1, from coordinate 8,042 downwards.
CGCCTGGTGGGCGGCCGACGGGCGCGACGAGCGGCTGCACCATGCCATCACGCTGGGATCGCCGCACCACGGCACCTGGCTGGCGCGCTTTGCGATGACGCGCAACGCGCGCCAGATGCAGCAGCTGTCACGCTGGCTGCAGACGCTGGCCCCGCGCGAGACGCCGGCGCGCCGCGCCCGCTTCACCTGCTTCTACAGCCATTGCGACAACATCGTGTTCCCGCCCGCCACGGCCACCCTGCCCGGCGCCGACAACCGGCACGTGGCCGGCTACGCGCACGTGCACCTGGCCAGCTTCGAGGGCTGGTGGCGGGAGCTGCAGCGCTGGTTGCCGCGCTGAGGCGCCGCTGCTCGGGCCCGGGCGCTCAGACCGCAAACAGGCGTTCGCCCGGCAGCACCTGGCCGGCCTCGACCTCGCCGTCGCGCTCGATGCGCGCGCGCACCTCGGCGTACACCGGCGTGAAGTCGGGCGCGGTGGCGTCGAACAGCTGCTGGAACGAGTCGATGACGAAGTAGGTGGCCTGGAAGGTGTCGATGCGGTAGCGGCTGCGCATCAGCCGCTGCAGGCCGAAGGCCACGCGCTGCGGCTCGGGGCTGTGCACGCTGTGGGGCAGTTCGCCGGCCGAGCTCAGGATGCCGGCGCCATAGGCGCGCAGACCTTGCGGCGTGGCGATGAGGCCGAACTCCACCGTGTACCAGTACAGCCGCGCCAGCAGCTCGCAGGCGTCGAGCCGGCTCGCCTTCAGGCCGCCGGCGCCGTAGGCCTGCATGTAGTCGGCGAACACGGGGTTGAAGAGCAGCGGCACGTGGCCGAAGAGGTCGTGGAAAACATCGGGCTCGACGACGTAGTCGAACTCCTCGGGCTTGCGGATCCAGTCGGTGACCGGGAACTTGCGCGCCGCCAGCAGCGCGAAAAACGCCTCTTCGGGGATGAGCCCCGGCACGCCGACGATCTGCCAGCCGGTGGCCTTGAGCAGGCGCTCGCTCACCGCGTCGAAGCGCGGGATGCGATCGGGCGTGCCGAGCTGCTGCACCGCGGCGATGAACTCGTCGCAGGCACGGCCGGGCAGCTGCTGCAGTTGCCGGGTGTACAGGCGCCGGTAGGTGTCGTGGTCGGCCTCGGTGTAGCGCGCCCACTGCTGCTCGCAGGTGTAGTCGGCGCGCGCGTTGGCGTAGTCGCCGCGCGGCGGGCGGTCGCCGGTGCCGTAGGTGACGGGTGCCACGCCCTGGTTCACGCCCTTCGCAAATCGACGGTCCATCAACACCTCCGCAAGTCGGCGATCACAGCCCAGTCGCTGGCGCGGGTCCGGCTCCGCCGGCCCGCTGCCAGAGCCCCCTCGGGGGGTGGCGACCAGAGGGAGCCTGGGGGCTCACAAAACACCGCGGCGCATCTGGTCGAGCTCGATGCTCTCGAACAGCGCCCTGAAGTTGCCTTCGCCGAAGCCCTGGTCGCCCTTGCGCTGGATGAACTCGAAGAAGATCGGCCCGAGCTGGTTCTCGGAAAAGATCTGCAGCAGCAGCTCGCCCGCCTTGCCGTCGACGAGGATCTTGCGCGCCTTCAGCGCCGCGATGTCTTCGCCATGGCCCGGGATGCGCTTGTCGACGAGTTCGTAATAGGTGTCGATGGTGTCGAGCAGCTTCAGGCCCTTGCCACGCAGCGCGTCGACGGTCTTGAACAGGTCGCCCGAGCCGAGCGCGATGTGCTGGATGCCCTCGCCGTGGTACTTGTCGAGGTACTCCTGGATCTGCCCGGCCTTCTCGTTGCCTTCTTCGTTGATGGGAATGCGGATCTGGCCGCAGGGGCTGGTCATGGCCTTGCTCTTGACGCCGGTGACCTGACCTTCGATGTCGAAATAGCGCACCTCGCGGAAGTTGAACAGGCGCTCGTAGAACTCGGCCCACTCGCCCATGCGGCCGCGGTGCACGTTGTGCGTGAGGTGGTCGATGTAGGTCAGGCCATGGCCGGCGGGCTCCAGGCCCGCGGTGGCGGCGCCCGCTGGTGTCGGCAAGGGCTCGAAGTCGACGTCGTAGAAGCCGATGTTGCCGATGTCGCCCGGCTGCGCGCCGTTCTTGCCGCGCCAGCGGTCGACCAGGTAGATCAGGCTGTCGCCGATGCCCTTGATGGCCGGGATGTTCAACTCGCCCGGCCCCGCCGTGCCGGCGTAGCCCCAAGCGCCCAGCGACAGCGCGCGTTCGTAGGCCGCCTTCGCATCGGCCACGCGGAAGGCGATGGCGCAGATGCTCGGCCCGTGCTGGCGCGCGAAGCGCTGCGCAAAGCTGTCGGGCTCGGCGTTGACGATGAAGTTGATGCCGCCCTGGCGGTACAGCAGCACGTTCTTGCGGCGGTGGCGGGCGATGGGCGTGAAGCCCATGCGCTCGAACAGCTGGCCCATCGCCACCGGGTCGGGCGCGGCGTACTCGATGAACTCGAAACCGGCCGTGCCCATCGGGTTGTCCCAGGGGGTGAATTGCATCGTCGTCTCCTGTGGGCGCTTCACGCCGTTTCGCGAATCCGCGCACTGTAGGGCGATGCCGACGCAGCGTGTGTGCGTAATGCGGCGCGCTGCGCTTGGTTGGCGCAGGAATCCTGCAAAAATAATTTGCATGGAGACTGCTTTTGAACTCGATCAGGTCGACCGCCGCCTGCTTCAGGCGCTGCAGGCCGACGGCCGCGCCACCTACGACCAGCTCGCGCAGGCCGTGGGCCTGTCGGCCAGCGCCACGCTGCGCCGTGTGAAGCGGCTCGAGGAAGCGGGCGTGATCGCCGGCTACGTGGCGCTGGTGGATGCGGGGCGGGCCGGCTGGCCGCTCACGGCCTACATCAGCGTGCGCCTGGCCAAGACCAGCGCCACGCGCAACCCGATCGACGACTTCGCTGCCGCCGTGCAGACCTGGCCCGAGGTGGTGGAGTGCGCCGCGCTCACCGGCGAGATGGACTACCTGCTGCGTGTGCTGGTGCGCGACATGGCGCATCACTCGCGTTTCATCATGGACCAGTTGCTGCGCCACCCGAGCGTGATGGACTGCAAGACCAGCTTCCAGCTGCGGCGGCTCAAAGGCACGACGGCCGTGCCGCTTTGAAGGAACGCACGACGGTCGTGCCTTTGTAGGCAGTGGCGCGGCCGGGCGCGTCACACCACACAGCCACAATCGCGCCTCATGTTTGATTGGATCAACGCACTGCAGGCATGGCTGCAGACTTGGATGAGCGCCGAGGCCGGGCTCTTGGGCCTGTTCTTCTCGGCGTTCGTGTCGGCCACGCTGCTGCCTGGCAGCAGCGAGATCGTGATGACGGCGCTCGTGACCGCGTTCCCGGCCATCGTCTGGCCGGCCTTTGCGGTGGCCACGGCTGGCAACGTCATCGGCTGCCTGTTCAGCTACGGCCTGGGCTATGGCGCCAAGGAAGGGCTGCAGCGCTTCCAGGGCGTCAAGGTCGATCTCGAGCACCCGCTGGTCCAGCGCATGCGGCGCTGGGGGCCGCCGGCGCTGTTCTTGAGCTTCCTGCCACTGGTGGGCGACGTGCTCGTGGTGGCCGCCGGCTGGCTGAAGCTGCCGCTGGGGCGCAGCATGCTGTGGATCGCCGCCGGCAAGGCCACGCGCTATTTGGTGCTGGTGCTGGGGCTGTTGGGCGTGCTGTCCTTCGTCTAGGCAGGTATCGTCTTCATGGCGTGATCAGCGTGGTGCCCAACAGGCCCAGCTCGTGCGCGATGTGAGGAACCAGCGCAGATCTGCGGGCGAGCCCGCTGTCAGGTTCAGTCTTCGTCGATCTCGCGCAGCAGCCGCATCGTCGCGTCCGCCGACAGCTGCAGCAGCTCGGCGATGTCGCGCACGTCGTCGGGCAAGGCGGCGTTGTCCCAGCCCTGCGCGCTGTGCCGCGCCACGCGTATGGCCAGCAGCACGTTGCGCAGTTGCGGCGTGCTGCGTGAGGCGTGGTCGTCTGTCAATTGCACCAACAGGCCGGGCAGCCGCCATTGCTGCATCAGCAGGTGCTGCAGCTCGGCGAGCTCGATGCCGAGGATCTGTTTCTGCACCGCCGCCGAGCGCAGCGTTGGATCGGCCGCCTGTGCGGCGGCGATGCGCAGCGCCAGGTTTGGCGCGTGCAGCCACAGCAGCAGCTCGGCAAAGTCGTGCAGCAGCGCGGCCTCGTGGATCAGCGGCGCGTCGTGGTCCATGCGGTGCACGGCAAAGCTGATGGCAAAGCGCGCCGCGCGGTGCGAGCGGCGCAGCACGGCCATGAAGCCCTCGAGCGCCTCGGGCAGATCGGCCAGCTGCTCCTCGGCCACGTCGAGCGCGCCGAAGTGACGGAAGAAGGGCGGTATGCCCATCATCACCAGGGCAGCCGTGACCGTCTCGACCTCGGTGCCTTCGCGGTTGCGCATCAGATGGCCGACATGGGCCAGCAGCCGGAGTGTCAGCAGCGGGTCGGCGGCCACAGTCTCACTGAGCATGTGCGCGTCGACTGCGTCTTCGTGATCGCGAAGTTCGTCCAGCGTGGCCGCCGAAATCGCCAGCACCGGCAGGGCTTGCGGCCTGAACAGCGCCGCCCAGCCGGCGAGATCGCGTGGGGGCTGTTCGATGCGGAGGCGGGCGTGCATGTCGTGCGGAATGGGTTGCTCCTGCTCGGGCTTTCGGCGCCCGGTGCGGCAACTTGAGCGCCAGGCGCGCTCAGCGCAGCGACAGCATCACGCCTTCGCGCGCATCGGCCGTGCCGTCGAGCAGCGCGCGGTAGCTGGCCTCGACCGCTGCGGCCCCTGCGCGCGGCACGATGGTCAACCAGGGCTCGGTGCCCTGCTGCACGGCGTCGAGGAAGGCCAGCCAGCCTTCGCCCAGCCGCGTGGCCAGACCATCAGCTCCCCAGCCCTCGGGTGGCGGCGCACTGCGCTTCTTGGCCTGCGCCGGTGCAAAGAAGAGCGTCGGCCGCGGCCCCGGCAGGCCGCCGCCGGAGCCGAGTTCGCGCCAGTGCGTGCCGCCGATCGAGCTGCTGTAGGCCAGCGTGTCGCGCAGGTGCCCGTGCACGCGGCGGCGCAGGCCGGCGTCGCCGGCGAAGTCGACGTAGACGCTGGGCACGGCGGGGTCCAGCGTCTCCAGCTCGCCGTAGCCGAGCGTCAGGTCGTAGCAGCCCAGCCCCTCGACGAAGGACTGGCGGCCCTCGGAGGTGAGGCCGACGATCTCGGGCCGTTCGCCGCGGGCGCGCCGCGCCAGGCAGAAGGCGGTGGCGTAGGCCGTCTTGCTCGAGGCGCTGGACAGCAGCAGCCGCCGGGCGCCGAAGAAGCCCTCGGTGGCCAGGAAGTCGTCGAGCAGAAAGGCCGTCAGGAACAGCGGCTTCAGCACCGCCTGAAGGCCCTCGAGCGCGGGGCTCCAGGCCGGGTCGGCGTCGCAGAAGCTGCAGGCCTGGTAGGCCGCGGCCAGCTCGGCCCGGTGCGGTGACTGCTCCATGAAGCCACCGGCACGCACCCGGCCCGGCCGCACCACGAGGTGCGTGCCCAGGGGCAGGTAGCCCCAGATGCGGCGGCCTGGCGCCAGGCCCTCGGCGCGCGACTCCACCACGGTGGCGAAACCCCACACCGGCAGGCAGCCCCAGCCGTCTTGCGGCGCCGGAAAGAACTGCCAGTACTTCATGGCCTCGCCGAAGGCGGCGTAGGTGATGTTGTTGGCCGTCAGCGCCACCTGCTCGATGGCCAGCCGGGCTTCGCCCTCGGCCAGTGGGCGGCTGGCGTCGGGATCGGGCTGCCAGGCGGTTTGGTGAAGATCGCCGCGGGCAATCAGGAAGCGAAGGCTGGAATCGTTGTGCATGCCGCGATGGTGCCGCGGAACCGGCGCGTCCGGACAAGAAAAAGCCCCGGGGCGTGAGCCCGCGGGGCAACAAGCGGCGAGGTGCCGTCGTGAGGTGCAGCGAGGTTCACAACCTCGTCACGCCCAGCACGCGGCCCACGAGTTGGCCGTTGACGTACAGCGCGCCTTCGGGCGCGGCGGCGTCGGCGTGGAACTCGAGCACCGGCTCGGTGATGGGGGGCGCCTCCACGAGGGCCACCTTCTCGGCGAGGGTGTCGAGCACACGGCTCAGGGCCCGCAACAGCGCGGCAGCGAAGCCGCGCGCTTTGCGCTCTTCGGCGGGCACGGGGAAATAGAACAGTTCACGCGTCGTCATGATCGATCTCCGGTCGGCGCCGCGCGATTCAGGGCGCGGCGAGGTCGGTGGCAGTTCAGGGGCTGGGTCGCAGCCGCTCGAGTTCGGTGCGCAGTTCGCGGCGTAGCGTCTGGCGCTGGCCGCCGCGGGTGCCGTCGTGACGGCCTGCGGCGCGCCGCATGGACGCGGCCACGAAGGGGTTGCGCGGCTTCGGTGGGTTGAGGATCAACTTCATCGGGACTCTCCTTCGAGGGGCAGGGCGGTGGTGAAAGGCAAAACGGCGGCGCAAAAGCAGCGAGGCCCGGGTGCGACAGCAACCCGGGCCTCGGTGCGAGAGGACGACGACGCAGCGTGGGCTACGTGCGCAGTCCCCGGCGAACCGGTGCCCCGGGCGGGGCCGATGCCAGCGCAACGCCGCGGCTCGCAGTGATCAGGGCAAGGCTCAGGTTCATGGCGTCGGTTGGAGGGTTGATCGGCTGCGGGCGGCGGGTCTTGCGCTGGGCTGGGAGGCCCCAGAAGGCAAGTCGTCTATCACAGGCTTGCGCAGATGATAAAGAAGCCGTTATCAATCGGCAAGGGGCCCGAGTGCGAAAAAACCCGCACTCGATCCATCAAGCAAGGGATGCCGTGGCGGCAGGGCTGCCGCAAGCGGCTACTTCTTGCGCTTCAGCGGGGCGACGCCGCTTTGCGTGCGCAGCCACAGGCTGCGGGGGTCGTCGGCTGCCGGCGGGGTGGGCGGGCGGCCGGGTGCTGCGGGCGTGGATGCGACCGTGGGTGTGAGCGTGGGAATGGCCGCCGGTGCCGTGGGCGTGAGCACCTCGCCGAGCAGATCGAGCAGCCGTGTGCGTGCGCGCTGCGGATGGCGGCGGTAGTAGGTGAGCACGAGGCCGACGATGAAGCGCTCGTCGTCGTCGAGCGGCAGGTTCTCGTCGCGCGCGGCCGTGGCCGGGCCCGGGGCGGAGCCGCCCGCACGTGCGGCCGCGTAGTCGGCCGGGAGCGTGGCGCCCAGCGGCGGTGACAGCGCTTCGCTGCCCGGGCCGTGTGGCACGTCCATCCAGCCGCGGGGCTTGTGGCACAGGTGCTCGAACTGCCGTGCCAGGCGCTCGCCGATCTGGCGGCCGCGGCCCTTGATCTGGCTCCAGTAGCTGGGCTGGATCTGCACCCGTTCGGCAAAGCGCCGCTCCAGGCCGCGCAGCGTGGCTGCGTCGGCGTGGCGCGCCGTGGCGCGCACGAACTCCTCGAACAGGGCCAGCGCGTTGTCCAGGCGCACCTGGGCGAGATCCGGAGGGCTGGCTTGCATCAGGGCCGGATGATAAATCTGCGTTGCCCTTTGTGGCCGGTGAGGGCCGGGTGCTGCGCTCGGGCGTGATGCCCGAGCGCAGCGCGCCTGGCCCGTCAGCTCAGGGCCGCGGCTGGCGCGCTCAGCTTGCGTCGTTCGGGCCGTCGCCTGGCGCGACCTTCGGCGCCGTCTTCACGCTCCACAGCATCGTGATCGCCAGGATCGAGACGACCACGCCCAGGCTCACCGCCACCGGGATCTTGTAGATGTCGATCAGCATCATCTTCGTGCCGATGAAGACCAGGATCACCGCCAGGCCGTAGCTCAGCAGGTGGAACTTGGCGGCCACGGCGGCCAGCAGGAAATACATCGCGCGCAGGCCGAGGATGGCGAAGATGTTGCTGGTGAGCACGATGAACGGGTCCATCGTGATGGCGAAGATGGCCGGGATCGAGTCGACGGCGAAGATCACGTCCGTGATGGCCACCAGCAGGATGACCAGCAGCAGCGGCGTGGTGATGCGCTTGCCGTTTTCCATGGTGAAGAACTTCTCGCCGTCGAAGTTCTTGCTCACCGGCATCACCTTGCGCAGCAGCTTCAGCGCCGGGTTGCTCTCGAGGTCGGGCTCCTGGCCCG
>JAIYDH010000259.1 GCA_027487585.1 Rubrivivax sp. | reverse complement strand
CCCGCGAAGTTGGGCATGCCGGCGGCGCCGTTGTTCAGCACCCAGCCTTCACCGCCGGCCGTGGCCAGGCGCTGGAACACCGGCAGGCAGGTGTGGCTGCAGGCGAAGGCGTCGACGCCCGCGCGCTCGAGCCAGCTGCTCACCGTGGCGCGGTGGGCGGCGTCGCGCAGGTGCTCTTGCGCAAAGCCCCAGCCGGCCAGCGAGGTGGCGTCGCCATGCACCAGCGCCAGCTGCCAGCCGGCCACCGAGGCGCGGGCGTGCATGGGCAGGGCCGCAAGCGCGGCGCGCTGCGCGGCCGTGGTGGCCTGGCGCAGGCGGGCATGGATGCGGTTGGAGCGCGCCACCACCTCGTCGCCCACCCAGGCCGGGTAGGCACAGCCGCAGCCGGCATCGGCCTTGGCCGCGTCGCCTGCGTCAGGGGGCTCGGCCGCCAGCTCGGTTTCGACATTGCCCCGCAGCGCCGTGTGGGCCAGCACGCGGCGCTGCACGCGCTCGAACCAGGCCGGCTCGGCGTCGAACCAGTGGAAGTCGCCGTTGAACACGACCGCGCGGCGGCCATCGTGCGCGGCCTGGCGCCGGAGCAGCTGCTCCAGCGTGTCGAGCGCCAGCTCGTTGCCGTACAGGCCGCCGACGACGTAGAGGGTGTCCAGGTTGTCGAGGTGCGGCGGGGGCGGCGTGCGGAAGTCCTCGGGCCGGTAGCGGTAGTGCAGCGGGCAGCTGCGGCCGGGGGCGTCGTCGGCCGGGGCCTGGGCGGCAGGTGCAGGGCTGAGTGGCATGTTCGTCAGGATGTCGGGTGGGCAAAGCGGCCGATGAAGGCGCGGTCGATGCGGTCCTTCCAGCGCCAGGCCCAGCGGCCACTGGCGCCGAAGGGGCCGCGGGCGGCGATGGCACGGCCGTCGCCAGTGGCCAGCAGCGCGAGGAAGTGGCGCTGCGGCTTGTAGGTCTGCAGCGCGGCGCCGGTGAGTGCCGCGCGCAGGTTGGTCTGCAGCACCGGGCCCTGGCGCACGGCAAACACGCCGGCCTTGGGCAGCGCGCCGCCGGGGCTCCAGTGCGCGCCGTCGCCGACCGCAAACACGCTGGGGTGCGACAGCGAGCGCAGCTGCGCGTCGATGCGGATGAAGCCGTCATCGCTGGCCGCCAGGCCGCCGCGGCGCGTTGCATCGCGCTGCCAGTCGTGAGCCTGCGCGCCGGTGGCCCACAACACCAGGCCGGCACCGGCCAGCGTGGTGGCGTCACCGGCCTGGCCCAGGTGCAGGGCGATGCCGCTGCGGGCCAGCGCGCGTTCGGCAGCGCGGCGGGCGGGGGCGGCCAGGCCGGGCAGCAGCTCGGCCCCGCGGCTGAAGAGCGCGCCGCTCACCACGCGGTCGGGCCGCAGCCGGCGCAGCTGCGCCACCACCGCCAGCACCGACTCGAACCCCGCCGCGCCACCGCCCACGGCCGCCACGTGCAGCGGCGCGCGGGCGTCGGCCTGGCGCCAGTCGAGCAGCAACTGCTCCCAGGCCGGCCGCAGCGCCGACAAAGGCCGCAGCGTGAGCACGCGCAGGCCGGGCAGCGGCGGTGGCCGCAGCGTGGAGCCGACGTTCAGCGACAGCAGCGTGTAGTCGAGCCGCTCGCCACTGCCCAGCACGACGCGCTGCGCGTCGGCATCGAGCGTGTGCAGTTCATCGGCCACCCAGCGCGCGCCGGCGGCACGGGCCAGGGCGACGAAGTCAATGACGATCTCGTCGAAGCGGTAGGCCCCGCCCAGCCAGCCGGGCACCATGCCCGAGTAGGGTGCCAGGGCCTGGGGCGACACCACCACCAGCTCCACGCCGGGCATGGGCGCGCGGGCCCAGGCCTGCAGCACCTGCGCATGGGCATGGCCGGCGCCGGCGAGCACGAGGCGCTTCATCGGCGCCGGGCCTCGGGCCACGATGGCGGCAGGTGCACCAGGTCGGCGGGCTCGTCGATGTCGGGCAAGGCCGGCAGCAGCGCCACGCGCAGACCCAGCTCGGCCACGCGCTCGAGCGTGCGGGCCATGACGGTGGCGGTGCTCCACTCGATGGCTTCGAACAGGCGCGCGGGGGCGACAGTGGCGGGGCTCGGGGGCTTCGACAGGCCTGTCCTGAGCTCAGTCGAAGGGCTCAGCCCGAACGGAACTATCTCCGTTCGCCCTGAGCCTGTCGAAGGGCTCCCACCCTCCGTTCGCCCTGAGCCTGTCGAAGGGCTCGCACCCGCTGCTCGGCTCTGCCCAAACCGCGCCAGCCCCACGAGCGCATAACCCCCATCCAGCGCGGGCACGAACACCGCATCGTGCCCGTCCAGCGCTGCCGCTGCCGCGCGCAGCACGCGGGCATCGAGCGACGGCGCATCGGTGCCGATCAACAGCACCCGCTCATGCAAGGCCAGCCGCCGGCTCAACGCCCGCTGCATGCGCGCACCCAGGTCGCCCTCGCCCTGCAGCGTAAGCGCTGCACCATGCCGCGCCGCAGCGTCTTGCAGCCGCGGGTGCGCCGCATCGGGCGCCACGCACAACTCGAGCGCGCCCAAGCCTGCTTCTGCCGCCTGCTGCAGGGCGTGGTCGAGCAGCCGCGCCGCCAGCGCCGCTGCGCCCTCGGCCCCGAGCGCCGGAATGAGCCGGGTCTTCGCCCGCCCCGCCTCCGGCGCCTTGGCGAAGACGATCAGGGCCGTGTCCCCCAGCGCGTTGGCAAGCCCGCTCATCGCGCGTCGTTCAGCGCCCAGTCGTAGTCGAGGAAGGCGATGCCGAAGTCGCCGCTCTGCAGCCGCGCGCGGTCGGCCGGCGCGTCGGCCAGGCGCTCGGCGTG
>JAIYDH010000344.1 GCA_027487585.1 Rubrivivax sp. | reverse complement strand
TGCAGCCGCTGTAGGCAATGGCCTCCATCGGCAGCCACTCCAGCCGCGCCCCGGCGGCCAGCGCCAACCGCACCTGCTGAACCTGCTGCAAGCCGGCCTCGCCCTCGCTGCGGTAGTAGCGCGCCGCACCCGGCGTGGTGACGACGACATGCGTGCCCTCGCCCAGCGTGGCCGCGATCTCCAGCCGGTCGCCACCGACGATGCCGCCCGGCGGATGCACGACGACGTGGTGGCAGATGCCCGGCCCTTCGGGGTACAGCCGCCGCAGCACGCGCAGCGGCCCCTCGTGCAGATCGTGCGCGCGCGTCGTGGGCGTGCCCGTGGACGTGTCGACCCAGTAGCGCAGCGCCAGGCGCGCATGCCAGCCGGCCATCGTGTGATCAGGCTCCGTGCGTGCGCCAGAAGTCGCGGTGCAGTGCCGCGATCTCTTCTTCGACCTCGGGCACCGGCCCCACCACCTGCATCGGCTTCTGGCCGCGTGCGAACACCTCGCGGCAGGGCAGGTCGAGCGTCGGGTTCTCGGCGTGGTTGCCCGTCATGGCGAGCAGCCGCGATTCGCTCATGCCGTAGACCAGATGCCCGATGTGCGCCCAGTACTGCGTGCCCGCGCACATGGCGCAGGGCTCCACAGTGGTGACGAGCGTGCAGCCCCACAACTGCTCGGCCTCGAAGCGGTGCGCGGCCACGCGCGCCAGCACGGCCTCGGCGTGGTTGACGCCGTCGACGTTGCCCTGCTCCAGCAGCACGGTCTCGCCGTCGGCCGCCACCAGCACCGCGCCGAACGGGTGCTTGCCCTTGGCCAGCGCGGCCTGCGCCACCGCGTTGGCGGCACGCAGGTGGCGCAGCGTCTGCTCGGGTGTCAAGGCCATCGCCGCGACTTCAGTGGTTCTGCGAACCGCGGTGCGCCCAGCCGGTGGTGCGCCGCTCGATCCAGCTGAACAGCTCGTACATGGCCATGGCCATGGCGCCGATAGTGACGAGGCCGGCAAAGGCCAGCGGCATGCGCTGCTGGCTGCCAGCGCTCTGCATCAGGTAGCCGATGCCGCTGTCGCCGGCCGTCATCTCGGCCAGCACCGTGCCCACGAAGGCCAGCGTGATGGCGATCTTCAGCGAGCCATAGAAGTACGGCATCGAGCGCGGCAGGCCCACCTTCACAAGCACGTCCCAGCGCTTGGCGCCCAACACACGCAGCACGTCTTCGAGCTCGGGCTCCAGCGTTGCCAGGCCGGTGGCGATGTTCACCGTGATCGGGAAGAAGCTGATCAAGAAAGCGGTTAGCACGCCAGGCCCGATGCCGATGCCGAACCACACCACGAGGATGGGCACCACTGCCGCCTTCGGCACGGCATTGAAGGCCACCATCAGCGGGTACAGCGCCGTGTAGGCCAGCCGCGAGCTGCCGATCAAGAAGCCCAGCATCACGCCCACGACGATGCTGATGCCGAAGCCCACCATCGTGACCCAAAAGGTCTTCCAGGCCGCCGCCAGCAGCGGACCCTTGAACTCGATGAACTGCTGGCCTATCTGCCAGGGGCTGGGGAAGATGAAGTCCGGGATGCTGAAGCCGGCCACGATGGCCTGCCACAGCAGCAGTGCGGCCGCCAGCACAATGAGGGGCGACCAGCGTTCGACGTTTTTGCTCACGACCATGATGCGTGTGGCCCTCGTTTATTGCGGCGCGGCCGCGCCGCTCTTGCCAATGGCATTGCGGTGGGCCCCGATGTGGCCGCGCAGCTCGTGCACGATGTCGGTGAACTGCGGCGTGTAGGTGATCTCCAGGTCGCGCGGGCGCGGCAGTTCGATCTGGCGCTTGGCCACGAAGCGGCCCGGGCTGCGGCTCATGCAGTACACGGTGTCGGCGAGGAACACGCTTTCGCGCAGGTCGTGCGTGACGAGGATGACGTTGAACTTCTGCGCCGCGTGCAGGTCGCGCAGCGCGCACCAGAGTTCCTCGCGCGTGAAGGCGTCGAGTGCGCCGAAGGGCTCGTCGAGCAGCAGCATCTTGGGCTCGTGCACCAGCGCGCGGCAGATGCTGGCGCGCTGCTGCATGCCACCCGACAGCTGCCACGGGAACTTGTCTTCGTAACCAGCCAGGCCCACGCTCTGCAGCAGCTGCCGCGCCTTGGCCTCGAACTCCTTCTTCTTGGCCTTGAACTGGCTGCGGTAGGGCTCGACGATCTCCAGCGGCAGCATCACGTTCTGCACCGTCGTGCGCCAGGGCAGCAAGCTCGGCGCCTGGAAGGCCATGCCGGTGATCTTCAGCGGCCCGGTCACCGGCTGGCCGTCGATGACGACCGTGCCCTTGCTCGGCCGGCGCAGGCCGGTGGCCAGCTTCATGAAGGTGCTCTTGCCGCAGCCCGAGGGGCCGACGATGGCGATGAACTCGCCTTCGGTCACCTGCAGGCTGATGTCCTCCACCGCGAACTGGCCCTGGGCGAGCAGTTCTTCGTTGTAGGCGAGCCAGACGTTCTTGAAGTCGACGAAGGAGGTCATCGCAGCGGTTCTGGGTGAAGTGGGCGTCATCTGGGTCGCTCGGTAGGCGGGGCGGCTGGCGCGGGCAAGGCCTTGCCCGTTGCGCCGCCGGCCGCCATCAGCTGGGGCAGGGTCTCGGTGAAAGCGCGGCGGTAGCGCTCGGCATGCTCGCTTTGTAGGCGGCTGTGGCTGCCGCCTTCGAACTCGATCCAGCGCACCTGCGAGGCCGGCAGCGCGTCGCGCAGGCGTCTGCCCAAGGCGATGGGCACCGTGTCGTCAGCAGTTCCGTGCAGCATCAGCACCGGGGCGTCGACCTGGCCGATGCGGGCCAGCGAGTTGAACTCCACCGGACTGAAGACCGCCGCGATGCGACCCACCAGACCCGCCGCGCGGGCCACGTCGGGCAGACTCGTGAAGGTGGCCTCCAGCACCAGTGCGGCATAGTCGTCGCCGGCCCGCAGAGAAGAGGCCAGGGCCACGGCCACGGCGCCTCCCATCGAGTGCCCATAGATCACGCGGCGCGCCGGGTCGGGTTGGTAGCGGCGCAGCGCCTGCCATGCCACATCGGCGTCAGCCAGGATGCTGTCTTCGCTGGGCACCCTCGGGGAGCTGTCACCCCAGCCGCGATAGTCCACCGCCAGAATGGCATAGCCGGCCTCGCGCAGCGCGTCCAACTTGGGCTGGTTCTGGTAGAGATTGCGGAAGGTGCCGTGCAGGTACAGCAGCGTCGGGGCGTCGCTGCGGGGCTGCGTCAGCCACCACAGCGCCAGGCGCTCGCCGCCAGGCAGTTCGGCGAATTCACGGCGGTCGCCTTCGCGCAGCGAGGCTGCAGCGGCACGCACGTGGGCGGGCTCGGTGGGCGTGGGGCGCAGCGCGCGCTCGCGCGCCCATTCGTCAAAGCCTGCGCAGCCCGTCAGCGCCCCCAGCAGCAGAAGCCCGAACACGGCCACGGGCAAGCGCCACGGCAAAATCGAGCGCATGAACTCCGGATTTGTCACTTCACGCACGGGCCGGCCACTGGCCGCCCTCCGAACGACGGCGGTCATTGCTGCAGGGCTGCTCACGGCCGCCACGGCGCAAGCCCAGGACACCGAACTCGGCAAATGGATCGCCGGCTGGTCCGACGGCGGCCACTGGCGCGTGGCCTCGTCCCCAGCCACCGTGCACTTTCGCTACAACCCGGAGCATCGACACGTGTGGGCGCTGGCCCTCGAGCGCCAACGCCTCGACGGCTGGCTGCTCGGCGCCTCGCGCTTCAACAACTCGTTCGGACAACCCAGCGCCTACCTCTACGTCGGCCGACGCTGGCCCGGCCTGTGGGGCCAGGCTCCGCTGTACGGCCAGGTGTCGGCCGGCATGCTGTACGGCTACCGGGGGCAATTCGAAGACAAGGTGCCGCTCAACTACAACGGCTTCTCGCCCGGGGCCCTGGTGACGCTGGGCTGGCAGTTCAACCGCACGTCGTCCGTCGCAGCCCACCTGCTGGGCGATGCCGGCCTGATGCTGCAGTTCTCCTGGGATTTGCGCTGAGCGGCCCACGTCCTGCTCCATCGGGCCTGGCAGATCAGCGGCGCACCGGCGGCAGGATGTTCAGTTCGGCCTTGGCCGGCAGCAGCGTGTCCGTCCACACCGCCGTGGGGTCGATGCGGGTGCGCGTGGCGAAGGCGTCGCTCACCTGCGAGGCCATCAGCGCCAGGCGGCCGGGGTTGACGACACCAAAGCCCTCGGCACGCGCGTCGGGGCTGGCCACGACGGCGTCGATGGCCATGCGCAGGCGGCGCTTCTCGAGGTCGACGTTGATGATGCCGTCGCGGGCCTTCACGTACTCGATGGCGTCATCGGGCTTGGCGATCACTTCCTTGGCGCCCTTCAGGAACGCACTCAGGAAGGCCTTCACCGCGGCCGGGTTCTCCTTGATCAGCTTGGGGCTGGCGATGATGGCGTTGCCATAGAGCTTCACGCCGTGCGCCGGGTAGGGCATGACGACGATGTCTTCGGTCTTGACGCCGCGGGCCTCGAGGTTGAGCAGGCTGGTGAAGCTGAAGCCGGTGATGGCCTCGATGTCACCGCGCACCAGCATCGTCTCGCGCAGCGGCGGGTCCATGCTTGTCCACTGCACGCCACTGATGTTGTTGGCCTTGGCGAAGATCGGGAAGGCCTTGCGGCCGGCGTCGAAGCCGGGTGCGCCAAGCTTCTTGCCGTTCAGATCAGACGGCTTGCTGATGCCGCTCTTCTTGAGCGCCAGCACCGCGGCCGGGGTGTTGTTGTAGACCATCATCACCGCCACCGGCTTGTTCGGCGCGTCGGGGTTGTTGGCGTGGAACTCCATCAGGGCCGCCATGTCGGCAAAACCCATGTCGTAGGCACCACCGGCCACGCGCGTGACGGTGCCACCGCTGCCGTTGCCGGCGTCGATGGTCACGTCCAGGCCGGCGGCCTTGTAGTAGCCCTTGGCCGTGCTGGCCAGGAAGAGCGCGGCCGGGCCTTCGAAGCGCCAGTCGAGCTGGAACTTGATCGGCGTCTGCGCCGAGGCCATCAACGGGGTGGCGAGCAGGCCGGCCAGGGCCAGGGTGGCGGCGCGGCGGATGATCGGGAACAAGGGCATGGCAGGGCTCCGAACGGAAGGGCTGGCAACAAACAAGAAACTGCCGAGCCATTCTGCAAGTTCCATGCTCAGTTGGAACTCGGGGCTTGCACCACACTGGGCGATTTTGCGCCGGTCTACCCCAGGCTGGTGCGCAGGACGACCCTCAAGCGTGCAGGAGATCGAAGAGGGTGCGCGCAACCACCTGGGTGGCGCGCCGCAGGTCGGCCAGCTCCACGTGCTCGTCGGCCCGCTTGGCGTTGCTCTCCAGCACCGTGCGCGGCCCGGCGCCGTAGATGACGGCCGGCACGCCGTGCTCGCCGTACAGGCGCACGTCGGTGTAGAGCGGCGTGCCGCTTTCGGGGATGGGCTCGCCGAACACCGTCTGGCCGTGGCGCTGGATGGCCGCCACCAGCGGCGCATTGCCGGGCAAGGGCTTCAGGGCCTGGGCCAGCAGCAGGCGCTTGATCTCGACGCGCACGCCCGGTGACAGCCCCACGGCCGCCTCGATGAGCCCGCGCACCTCGGCCTCCACGGCCGCGGCGTCTTCTTCGGGGATCATGCGGCGGTCGAGCTTGATGACCACCTTGCCGGGCACGACGTTGGTGTTGCTGCCGCCCTCGATGCGGCCGACGTTGAGGTAAGGGTGCGTGATGCCCGCCACCTGGCTGCGCCGGGTGCGCAGCACGCGGTTGTGCTCGTACAGCGCGGTCAGCAGCCGGTTGGCGGCCTGCAGCGCGTCGACACCGGTGTGCGGATAGGC
>JAIYDH010000281.1 GCA_027487585.1 Rubrivivax sp. | reverse complement strand
GGTGCGGTCGATGAACTGGTCGACGATGACGAAGGTGCCCGGCGGCAGATCGGCCCGCAGCCCGCCCACGGCCGACAGCGACAGGATGTCGGTCACGCCCAGGCTCTTGAGCGCGGCGACGTTGGCGCGGTAGTTCACTTCTGAGGGCGGGATGCGATGGCCGCGGCCGTGGCGCGGCAGGAAGGCCAGTTCGGCGCTGCCGGCGCTCGTCTCGATCCGGCCGCGGAAGATGGCGTCCGAGGGCGCGCCCCAGGGCGTGTCAACCTCGACCCAGCGCGTGTCGACGAGGCCCGGCAGGTTGTACAGGCCGCTGCCGCCGATGATGCCGAGGACGGGTGTGGGCGAGGTGCTTTGCGTCATGCCGGCGATGTTAGGCCAGCGGCACCGAGGCCTTTGCGCCCTGCGCCATGGCCGCGCGCGCCAGCTGCATCACGCGCGTTGGCCGCTCGCCCTTGAGCCGGTGGTCGGACCACACCTGCCGCCAGCGCCGCGCGCCCGGCTGGCCGTTGTACATGCCCAGCAAGTGGCGGCTGGCGTGCGACCAGGGCGTGCCTTGCGCAGCCAGGGCTTCCATGTAGGCAACGAAGCCCTCCTCCACCACCTCGCGCGCGGTGGCCGCGGGCCCTGCCGCACCCAGGAAGCGCGTGTCCCACTCGGCCATGGCCCAGGGCTCGTGGTAGGCGTGGCGGCCCACCATCACGCCGTCGACATGGGCCAGCTGCGCGGCAATGGCCTCGTCGCTGGCGATGCCGCCGTTGACGGCGATGGTGAGCGCCGGGAAGTCGCGCTTGAGCCGGTGCACGAGCTCATGCCGCAGCGGCGGGATCTCGCGGTTTTCCTTCGGGCTCAGGCCCTGCAGCCAGGCGTTGCGCGCGTGAACGATGAACACGGTGCAGCCGCCGCGCTGGTGCACGGTGCCGACGAAGTCGCGCACGAAGTCGTAGCTCTCGACGCGGTCGATGCCGATGCGGTGTTTCACCGTCACGGGCAGCGAGGTGGCATCGCGCATCGCGGCCACGCAGTCGGCGACGAGCACGGGCTCGGCCATCAGGCAGGCCCCGAAGGCGCCGCGCTGCACGCGCTCGCTCGGGCAGCCGCAGTTGAGGTTGATCTCGTCGTAACCCCAGCGCTCGGCCAGCCGGGCACAAGCCGCCAGGTCGGCAGGCTCGCTGCCACCGAGCTGCAGCGCCACGGGGTGCTCGGCCTCGCTGAAATCAAGATGGCGCGGCACATCACCATGCAACAAGGCACCGGTGGTCACCATCTCGGTGTACAGCAGCGTGCGGCGCGTGACGAGGCGGTGCAGGACTCGGCAGTGCCGATCGGTCCAGTCCATCATCGGAGCGACGGACAGGCGCCAGGGGTTGGAAGTCGGGGCGGGATTCACGAAGCGGGACTGCGGCTCGGCGCTTGACGCACCTGCCGGGTTGCGGGCTGGCATGGTAGTGCGACCGCGGCCTGCCCGCGGAGCGGCCGCTGGGCCGCCCGCCGGCTCAGTCCGCGCCGCTGCCCATCAGCGCCGGCAACACGAACGCAAACGCCGCACCGATGGCCAGCAGCACCAGCGAGACCGCATAGACCACCAGCGACCAGCGACGGGTGCGCAGGCAGGCGGCGCGCAGCTGCGGGTCCAGCGGGCATGGCGCCGTGCGGTTGCGCCATTGCAGCACGCCGCCGGCCAGCATCAGCACGCTGGCGGTGCCGAAGATCCAGCCCTTGTGCTCGCTGAGCCACACGATCTGCGGCACCGCCGCCACCAGCCCCGACAGGGCCGCGCCGGCGCCCAGCATCACCAGCAGCGCCGGCAGCGCGCAGCACACCAGCGTGCCGGAGCTCGCCAGCAGCGACAGCCAGGCCGAGAGCGCCGACTGTCGCAACTCGGCGCGCCCGTCGCCGGCGTCCGCCAGCGGCGTCAGGCGGCCTGCCCTCGACGGACTCTTCACTTGGACTTCATCTCGGCTCGGATCGCCGCCACCGTCTGCGGCACCGGCTGCGCCGACGTGACTTCGTAGCCCGCCTCGATGATCTCGGCCTTGACCTTGGCGACGTCGATGCTCTTGCCTGGCTTGGGTTGCACGGCCACGACCTTCTGCGCCAGATTGATGTACAGCGGCCCGGTCTCGCTCATCTTGGTCAGGCGCTTCTCGATGCCCTGCGCGCAGAACGCGCAGACCATGCCGTTGACTGCGAACTTGACGGTGCCGGCACCGGCGGGTGCAGCCGGCGCGGGGGTCTGGGCCAGCGCCGCCAGGCTGGTGGCGCAAAGGGCGAGCGCGGTGAGGATCTTCTTCATGGGGATCTCCTTGGGGGTTGATAACGCTTTCAGTGATTGAGCATGAGGTTGAACATGCCGCCGTCTCGGTTGACGCCGATCTCGACGAACCAGCGGCGGTGGATGAAGCGCAGCATCGGCGTCAGCAAAGCGCCTTCCTGCATCGAACCGGGGCTGTAGCGCGTGCGCTCGGCCTCGATCAGCAGCCAGGGTTGGATGCCTTCGTATTCGGCCTCCCAGAACGAGAAGCCGGTGCGAACACGAGCCACGTCATGGCGCAGGCTGTCCTCGCCGCGCAGCGCCTTGAGGCTGCCGCCGAAGTAGACGCGCGTGGTCTCGTAGTCGGCCATGAACGCCACGGCGCCGTAGCCGCTGTCGCCGGCTGTCCGGCCGTGGCCACCGGCACGGCGCACCTGCCCGGCATCGCCCACCAGCCACAGGTTGGCCTGCGCATGCGGCAGGTTCCAGCGGTGCAGACGGTGCGTGAGGCTCAGGCCTGCGCTTTCGCGCAGCACGCTGGCGCCGTGGGCGGCAGGCTCGTCCCAGCGGCGCAGCACGGCGCCGGGGGCCCAGGTCTGCGCCACCGCGTAGTTCAGGCCCAGGCTGCGCGTGGACGGCGTGCTGTCCAGCATCAGCATCCAGCTCTCGTAGTGGCCCATCGGCAGTGCAGCGGCGGTGCCAGGGAGGGCCAGCGCGGCGGCGGCCAGCAGCGCCGGCAAACCGGGGCCTGAGGGCGCCCGGAAAAGGGAAAGGTTCATCGGATTCCTGACGAAGGCAAAAACAGATCACGCCGACGCGGGGACATGCCCCGCCGTCGGCGGCCGAGTTGCGTCGTCAGGCCCGGGGCGGGCGCTCAGGCAGCGGCAGTGCGGGCGGGCCGTGGCCCTGGGGAGCGGCCGCCGGCGCGGTGGATGCAGCAGCCTCGTGAGTGATGCAGGCTTCGCCCAGGCACAGGGCCGTGCCGTGGCACAGCGAGCACAAGGAGCAGCCGGAGGCGGACTCGTCGGGCGTGTCGCCCTCATGTGCCATCGCGGCGTGGCAGGGCGGCATCGGCGCCTCGGCGGCGGCGGAGTGAGCCGCCGGTGCTGCCGGTGCCGGCAGGTGCATCGTCGTCTCGGCCCAGCCGCGCAAGGGCAGCAGGGCCAGCATCACGCCCAGCAGCAGGCCGCCCCATAAACGGCGGCCCTGGCGCAGGGTGGTGAGCAACGGCATGTCGGTGCAACGGAAGCGCCGCGAGTGTGCTCTGCCGCAGGCAGCCCTGCGGGCCACGGGTGTTTGCAGGCGAGCCTGGCGGCTGCTTCGGCCCGCGCCGGTGAACCTGTCAGGCCACCGCGCCAAACAGCGCGCCGGCACCCGCGGTCACCGCCATCGCGAAGGCGCCCCAGAACGTCACGCGCCCGGCGCCGGCCCAGACCCGGGCGCCGCCGGCCTGCGCCGAGAGGGCACCCAGGCCGGCGAGGAAGGTGAGCGACGACACCGACACCCACAGAATCAGCTGCGCAGGCGCCGCCGTGGCCACCACCAGAATCGGCAAGGCCGCGCCCACCGAGAAACTGGCCGCCGAAGCCCATGCGGCTTGAAACGGGCGTGCGGCGGTCGTGCTCGAAAGCCCCAGTTCGTCACGCGCATGCGCGCCGAGCGCGTCGTGGGCCATCAGGCGGGCCGCAACCTGATCGGCCAATGCGGGCTCAAGCCCCCGGCTGACATAGATGCCCGCCAGCTCGCGCTGCTCGCCCGCCGGGTCCTGCTTCAGCTCGACGCCTTCTCTCGCCAGATCGGCCTTCTCGGTGTCTTCCTGGGAGTGGACGGAGACGAACTCGCCGGCTGCCATCGACATCGCTCCCGCGATCAGACCGGAGATGCTGGTCAAGAGGATCGTCTGGTGCCCGGCGCCCGCAGCGGCCACGCCCAGCACCAGGCTGGCGGTCGACACGATGCCGTCGTTGGCGCCGAGCACCGCTGCGCGCAACCAGCCGATGCGCTCGCTGCGGTGGCGCTCCGGATGTCTGATGTGCCGAGCCGTCCGCACCAAGTGACCTCTGTTCGATTGGGAGGGCAGCTGCCGATCAGGTCTTCGACCTCGCCCCTCTTTCCAGTGTCCGAGGCCCGCAGGCAACCTGTCTGTTCGACACCGCACCGGGCCATGGCACAGGCCGCTTCAGCCACCACCGTCTGCCGGCCCGCCGTTCTTCACGTCTGCAAACTTGGCCGCCATCGTCGGGTTGCCACGCGTCAGCTTCTTGATCGTCACGTCCTGCGCCTTGTCGTTGGCCAGGCGCAGGTTGCGGTCGGTGCCGAGCAGGGCTTCCTTGGTCTTCTGCAGGTGGTCGATCGACTTGTCGATCTCGTCGATGGCAGTCTGAAAGCGCCGCGAGGCCAGGTCGTAGTTCTTCGCAAACGCGGTCTTGAAGGTCTCGAGTTCGTTCTCGAAGTTCGTGATGTCGACGTTCTGCGCCTTCACCAGCGCCAGCTCGGACTTGTACTTCAGCGAGTTCATCGCCGCGTTGCGCAGCAAGGTGATGATGGGAATGAAGAACTGCGGCCGCACCACGTACATCTTCGGGTAGCGGTGGAACACGTCGACGATGCCGCCGTTGTAGAGCTCGCTGTCGGGCTCGAGCAGCGACACCAGCACGGCGTACTCGCAGCCCTTCTCGGTGCGGTCGCGGTCGAGCTCTTTCAGGAAGTCCTCGTTGCTCTTCTTGGTAGCCGTGCCGTCGCTCTCGTTCTTCATCTCGAACATGATCGAGACGATCTCGGTGCCGTTCTCGTCGCTCTCGCGGAAGATGTAGTCGCCCTTGCTGCCGCTGCGCGCGTCGTTGTCCTTCTCGAAGTAGGCGCGCGCAAAGGCGGTGGCGCGGATGCGGTTGAACTCGGTCTCGCAGTGCTGCTCGAGCGTCTCGCCCACCATCTTGGTCGACAGGCGCGCCTTCATGTCGCGCAAGCGCTCAATGGCGTCGTCGCGGTCCTTGATCTGGGTGTCGTACTTGTCCCTCAGCGATTTCTCGGCCAGCTGCTTTTCAAGCGCGGCGCGTTCCAGGCCGTCCTTCAGGCGCGCGATCTCGGCGTCTTTGGCGGCGGTGGCCTGCTGCAGTTCGTTGGCGCGCAGGGCCTCGGCCAGGCGGGCTGCCGACTGCTGGTCGAGCCTGGCCTGCGCCAGCTGCTGCTGCAACCGATCGCGCTCCTTCTCCACCGCGTTCAGCGCCTCGGCCACGGCGAGCTTGCGGGCCACCTCGCCGGCGTCCAGGCGCGCCCGCAGACCCTGGATCTCGGCGTCCTTGGCAGCGGCGGCGCGCTGCGACTCGCTGGCCGCTTTCGCTGTTGCCAGCTCAACGGCGTTGCGCTTGTCCTTCTCGGCCAGCGCGAGCCGCTCGTGCAACTGCTGCTCGAAGGCGTCATCGCGCACCTGCTTCAGGATGTCGGCATAGCCGGCTTCGTCGATCTTGAAGGCTTTGCTGCAGTGCGGGCAGATGATGTCGTGCATGGTCTCCGTCCTCGAGTTGACATGCCGGCCCGGCCGGCGCTGCCGTGGAGTGTCGCCGCTGGCCGAGGGCAACGGGCCAGAGCGCCGTCCAGCGCAAGTCGGCCGAATCGCGCGCCACTCAGAGCGCCGACGATTCACCTTGAGATCACGATGGAGCGCGCGACTCCTCGAGCATGGCCGTCGCTTCGGCGGACAGCAGAGCCAGGACCTTGCCGAAGACCTGATAGTCCTCTTCGCTGAGGCAACTCCTCAGCCGAGCCTGGCGGGCCTGTGAGCCCACGATGCCCCGCCGCAGCACTTCCACGCCTGAGGCTGTGACCGAGAGCCTCTGGCGCCGGCGGTCGGCCTGGTCGCTGTCCATCGCGATCAGGCCCTTGTCCACCAGTTCGTAGCTGGCCCGGCTGACCTGGCTGTGGTCCAGCCGCGTGGCTGTTGCCACCTGACCCGAGGTGGTCGGCCCCAAGCGGTTCAGCATGACCAGCACCCGCCACTGGCGGCTGGACAGATCCAGCTCCTGGCTGACCGAGCCTTCCACCACGCGCGCGAGCAACTGCGACAGCACCGAGACCCGGAAGGTGATCAACTCCTGCGGTTCATGGCGGCGCAGCGCGGTGGCGCTGACTTGAGCGGCTTTTTTATTTGTCATGTCAATACTTGCTGTAGCACATAAGTCTCCGTATGCTTGGCTCTGCGACGAAACAACACTCCGGAGACTCTCATGCATTCTGCGCTCCGCCGCGCCCTGCTTGCGACGGCCTTGTCCACCTTCTGGGCCACAGCGGCCCAGGCCGACACCTACCCCAGCAAACCCATCACCCTGGTGGTGACCCAGGGCCCAGGCTCGGGCAGCGACGTCATGGCGCGCCTGTTGGCCGGCTACCTTGGCCCGCTGCTGGGGCAGACGGTGGTGGTGGAGAACCGCGCCGGCGCCTCCGGCATCATCGGCCACCAGTCGGTGGCACGCGCCGCAGCGGACGGCTACACGCTGCTGTTCACGTCCACCGCCGGGCTGTTCGTGGTGCCGGTGATGAACCCGAACGCCCAGTACGGCCTGGCCGACTTCGTGCCCGTGGCACCCGTGATGCGCGCGCCATTTGCGGTGCTGGTGGCCAACACGCCCACGGCGCCCAAGACCATGGCCGAACTGATGGCCGCGATCCGCAGCAAGCCGCAAAGCTATGCCTCTGCCGGCGTGGGCACCATGACCCATCTGGGCACCGAGCTGGTGCTGCGCAAGGCCGGCTTGCAGGCGACTCACATACCCTACAAGGGCAGCGGCGCCGCGCTGACAGACCTGATGGGAGGCCAGGTGCTGTTCGCGACCGACTCCCTGACCGCCGCGATGACGCACATCAAGAGCGGCAGGCTGCGCGCCCTGGCCACCACCGACCAGGCGCGCGAGGGCTCGCTGCCCGATGTGCCGACGCTGGCTGAAGCGGGCCTGTCTGGCGTGCAGGTGGCCGCCATCGGTGGCCTGTTCGCACCCAAGGGCACACCCAAGGATGTGGTCGACAAGGTGTCTGCCGCCGCGGCCAAGGTGCTGGCCAACCCGGAAGTGGCGCAGCGCTTCGCCGCCGTCGAGACCGACCCGCTGAGGGTGACGGTCCCCGCCTTCAACGACCTGCTGCGCAGGGAAGCCGATGTCTGGAGCCCGCTCGTGCGCCAACTGGGCCTGAAGACCGAATGAGTGCGGCACAAGAGCTGCCAGCAGCGCCGTTGCAGCCGGGCGCCTCTGGCCCGCTGCAGGGCGTGCGCGTGGTAGACCTGTCGCGCCTGGTGGCCGGCAACATGCTGACGCTGCAACTGGGTGACTTCGGTGCTGATGTCATCAAGGTCGAGGCGGCCGGTTCCGGCGACACGCTGCGCGAGTGGCGCGAGTCGCATGCCGACTTCCCCGCAGGCTTTGACGGCTGGTGGCGCACCTATGCCCGCAACAAGCGCAGCCTGGCGCTGGACCTGCGCAACGCCGAAGCCATGGCCTGGCTGCGCCGCCTGATCGACACCGCGCAGGTGCTGGTGGAGAGCTTCCGCCCCGGCACGCTGGAGGCCATGGGTCTGGCGCCCGATGCGCTGCGCGTGTCCAACCCACGCCTGGTGGTGGTGCGGCTCTCAGGCTGGGGCCAGACGGGCCCGTATCGCGAGCTGCCGGGCTTCGGCAGCCTGATCGAAGGGTTCAGCGGCTATGCCCACAAGCACCGCGGCGCCGATGGCACGCCCCAACTGCCCAACCTGGCGATGGCCGACATGATCACGGGCCTGACCGGCGCCTTCGCGACCTTGGCCGCGCTGCGCGAAGTAGAGGTGCGCGGCGGCCTCGGTCAGGTGCTCGACCTGTCGCTGCTGGAACCCATGCTCGCCATCATGGGCCCGGATGTCAGCGCCTTTGCGGCCACGGGAGTGGATGCCGAGCCCGGCCGCAAGATTGCATCGCCGCGCGGCAGCTACCGCTGCAAGGACGGTCTGTGGGTGTCGATGAGCGGCTCCACCGACACCATGGCGCGACGCGTGTTCGAGGCCATCGGCCGCCCGGCGCTGATGGATGAGCCCCGCTTCAACACCAACGCCGCACGACTGGCCCACGACGAGGAGTTGGACGAGATGGTCGCCGGTTTCATTGCCGGGCTTGACCAGGGCGAGTGCCTGGCGCTGTTCCGCCGCCATGGCGTGACGGTGGGCCCGATCTATGCGCCGCCGCAGCTGCTGGCCGATGCCCACGTGGTCGAGCGCGGCGTCTACGTGCGCCTGGACAGTGGCGACGGCACCGAGCCCACGGTGATGCACCAGGTGACGCCGCGCTTGCAAGGCACGCCCGGCAGCATCCGCCGCGCCGCGCCCGCACGCGGCCAGCACACCCACGAGCTGCTGGCCGAGCTGGGCGCCACGTCGGCCGAGCGCGAGGCGCTGCAGCGCCAAGGAGCGATCGAGTGCAGCTGAAGTCCATCCGCTCGCTGCTGTTTCTGCCGGCCACTGCCGACCACCTGCTGCCCAAGGCCACGGAGCGGGGCGCCGATGCGCTGGTGGTGGACCTGGAAGACGCTATCCCCCCCGACCGCAAGGCCGAAGCCCGCCCGATGGCGCGCGCGGCGGTGGCGCAACTGGCGGCACGCGGCGCCCGGGTGGTGCTGCGCGTGAACAGCGAACCGGCCTTGTGGCAGCAAGACCTCCAGGGCATGCCGCTGCAGAGCCTGGCCGCCGTGATGTTGCCCAAGGTGGAGACCCTTGCGCAGCTCGAAGCCTTTGCGCAAGCACTGGCCGCCCACGCGGCCGCGGGCGGCGAGCAGGGCCCCCCGCCACCGCCGATCGCGGCTTTGCTGGAAACGCCGCGTGGGGTGCTGGCGGCCGCTCAGGTCGCGGTACACCCGGCGCTGTGCGCACTGGGCTTCGGCGCTGAGGACTACGCCGGTGCCCTGGGCGTGCCACCCGAGCCGGCTGCGCTGACCTGGCCTGCACACCAGGTGCTGACCTGCGCCCACGCCAACGGCCTGGCCTGCTGGGGCCTGGCCGGCAGCATTGCGGTGGTGGATGACGTGGCGGCCTTCGAGCACACCGTGCGCGCCGGCCGCGCGATGGGCTTCACCGGTTCGGTCTGCATTCATCCGCGACAGGTGCCCATCGTCAACCGCGGTTTTTCGCCCTCGACGGCCGAGCGCACCTGGGCCGCGCGCGTCGTGGCCGCCGATGAAGCGGCACGCGCGGCGGGCCTGGGCGCGGTGCTGCTGGACGGCCGGATGATCGATCGGCCCATCGTCGAGCGTGCGCGCCGCTGGTTGGCATTCAAGGAATGAGCTCAGCGCTTGCGGCTGCAGGCCATTGGGTGACCGTTTGGGCGGCGTCTGCACAAGGCGCCTACCCGGTGGGCTCCACGATCGCCCAGCCCGACCTGAGCCGGGCACTGCCAGACGCCACTCAGGGTCTGGTCAACCAGTCGTTTCGCATGGTGTTGCGGCCGGGCCTGTGGTCGGCGCGGTTCAGGCTGCGTCTGAGCAACCACTTTGGCGATCGTCCGCTGCAGTTGCGCGGCATGAGCCTGGGCCTGCACCAGGGTGGCGGCGCTCTCGTGCCCGGCACCCGGGTCGAACTGCCCGACCAGTCCCTGGCCGCCGGGGCGTGCGCATGGGTACCGGCCGTCGCGTGGACCGCGTTGCCGGCAACACAGCAACTGATGCTGGGCCGAAGCCTCGCCTTCAGTGCGTGGGTAGACGGTGCCAGCGGCCCCATCACCTGGCACGCCAAGGCGATGGCCACCTCGTACCTGTCTGCGCCGGGCGACCGGCGCGCTGCGGGTTCCGACAGCGAACTGGGCTTCCCGCACTCCACCACGTCGACCTTCTTCGTCGACGCCCTGGACGCGTGGCTGCCCGTGGGTGCGCAGGCACTCGTCACCTTGGGCGATTCGCTGACCGATGGCACCGCAACCACCCTCAACGGCCACGACCGCTGGCCCGACGTGCTGCAGCGCGAACTGTGGGCCGCAGGGCGGCAGGATGTGGCCGTCGTCAACGCTGGCATTGGCGGCAACCAGGTGCGGGGTCCTGACGAAGCGACAGGCCCCTGGCGCGGCGGCCCTGCGGCCATCGAGCGGCTGGAGCGCGACGTGCTGGCCCTGTCAGGCGTGGGCACCGTCTTCTGGCTGCAAGGGATCAACGACTTCAGCGACAACGGCCAGGCCGACGCCGCGACCGTGGCCAAGGCCATGGCCGATGCGGTGAAGCACTTGCGAGCCAAGGGCCTGCGCGTCCTTGGCGCGACACTGCCCAGCGCGCTGAACAGCACGCGGCCTGGCCACGGCGGCGCACTGCAAGACAGCCGCCGGCAGGCCTTCAACGCCGAGGTGCGCCGGGGCTCGTTGTTCGATGAGTTCGCAGACCTGGACCGCGCACTGACCGACCCACACAGCGGCGCACTGCAGGCCGCGTTCAACGGCGACAGCACCACGGGCGAGCCAGGCGACGGCGTCCACCCCAACCGCGCGGGCCATGCCGCCATGGCGCGCTGCATCCTTGAAAGCTTGCGATGAACCCCCTTCCCAACCCATACGACCCCCGTTTGCGCGACGACCTGGGCGCCAACGAGAAAGCCCTGCTGCACTTCATGTCCGACTGCATGCACGGCCACGACATGAGCCTTGTCGACCGCTATGTGGCCGAGGACTACATCCAGCACACGCCAGGCATCGGGCAAGGGCGCGATGGCTTGCGCCACTACCTGGAACAGGTGGCCTGGAAGCGGCCGGGCCGGCTGACATGGCGGCCTATCCACCTGTTCGCGTGCGGCGACTTTGTCATCCTGCACAAGCTCTTGCCGGCCACCGTGATCGCCGACTTCATGCGATTCAACGCCCAGGGTCTGATGGCGGAGCATTGGGACGTCGTACAGCCCCTGCCGGAGCCTGACTACGATCCCATGCGGCTGTCTACCGAGAACCTGTCCCGGTTCTCGGCGTTGTTCAAAATCACCTGAAGGTCGCTCGGCACGCGATGCCCTTCACGCAGCTCTTCATGGGTCCGCTGCAGTAGCGTCGAACCTTGCCTAGCGTTAGGTGCACTCGATCACCGTCTGCTTGCGGTGGTCAGGCAACAACCCGGACATCGCCGCGCGGAAGAGGGTCACCGATGCGTGAGTGGGGCTTGAACCCGTCACGGCGTTCGAGAAGCCCAGCGCCTTCAAGCCGCAACGACCTGCAACGCTGTCCCGCGCTCGAACGCTTCGACGTTGTCGATCAACTGATCCGCCAGCGCCTGCACGGCCTCGTCGCTGGCCCAGGCGACGTGGGGCGTCAGGATGAAGTGTGCGCGGCGTAGTGGTGGATGTTGCTCACCGCGATGACGCGGGCCCGGCCGGCCGCGAGGTCGATGTAGTCGGTGCCCGTGGCGGCAACGCCGATGTACTTCAGGCGGGGCGCGGCGGCCAGGGCCGCTGCGTCCAAGCGCACCTTGTTCACCAGCACGATGTCGGCATCGGCAAAGCGCGTGGCCACCTCGGTGGCGGCCGTGCGGCCATGGCACACCAGCTCATGCGGGAACGCTGGCCTGCGCAGACGGGTCTGCGGCGACAGCGTGTCGCGGTCCAGGAAGACGATCTTCACCGCCGATGCTCCGCCGCGCCTGCCTCGCTGGCCTTCAGTCCGCCGTGATCTTCGCGGACTTGATGACCTTGCCCCAGTGCTCCAGTTCCTTGCGCGTGTAGTCACCCAGTTGCGCCGGGCTCATGAACTCCACCGTCGTGCCGGCCTCTTCGGCCCGGCGCTTGATGTCGGGCATGGCCAGGATCTTGCCGATCTCGGTGTTCAAGGTCTGCACCACATCGGCAGGCAGGCCGGCCGGGCCATAAAGCGCGAACCACGAATCCAGGGCGAAGCCCTTGAGCCCGGCCTCCGTGGCCGTGGGCACCTGGGGCAGTGCCGTCAGACGGTTGGCGCTGGACACGGCCAGCGCCTTCAGCTTGCCCGACTTGACATGCTGCACCACCGAGGCCGGTGTGGTGATGAACAGGTCCACCTGCCCGCCGATGAGGTCTTGCACCGCCGGGCCCGCACCCCGGTAAGGGATGTGGGTGATGAAGGTGCCCGTCAGCTGCTTGAAGAGTTCGCCGGCGATGTGCTGGATCGACCCATTGCCCGAGGACGCATAGTTCAGCTTGCCCGGGTTGGCCTTGGCAAAGGCCACCAGTTCGGCCACGGTGTTGGCCTTCAGGTTGCCGTTGATGGCGATGACCTGCGGCGCCCGCGTCATCATGACCACCGGTGTGAAGTCCTTGATCGGGTCCCAGCCCGCGTTGGGAAACAGGTGCGGGTTGCCCACCTGGAACCCGCTGTAGGCCACCAGCAGCGTGTGGCCGTCGGGCCGCGCCTTGGCCACGAACTGGTTGCCGATGTTGCCGGAGGCCCCGGGCTTGTTGTCGATGACGACGGGCTGGCCCAGCGCGCGCTGCAGGCTGTCGGCCACCAGCCGGGCCGTGAAGTCGGTGGTGCCGCCCGGCGCGCTGGGCACGACCAGCGTCACGGGTCTCTGGGGCCAGGCCGCTTGGGCGCGCAAGGCCGGGTGCGCCGCCAGCGCCGCCGCGCCGACCGCCGTGATCAGGGTTCGTCTTTGCATGTTGTCTCCGTTGGGTGTTCTTGGGGTCTTGTGTCACCGGGCTTAACAGGCTCTCAGGCCAGCTCGGAAATCTCGATGAGGTTGAAGTCCGGGTCGCGCACGTAGACCGAGCGAATCTTCTGCGTCGCCCCCGTGCGCATCACCGGCCCCTCGACGATGGGCCAGCTGGCCGCACGCAGGCGCTCGATCACCTGGTCCAGCGGGATGCTGGCGATGAAGCACAGGTCCAGCGCGCCGGGCACCGGCAGGTGAGCCTTGGGCTCGAACTCGCTGCCCTGCACATGCAGGTTGATCTTCTGGTGGCCGAACTTGAAGGCCTGCCGTTCCACCGGCGGCGTGCCCCCGATGAAGCTTTCGAGCTGCATGCCCAGCACGCGGGTGTAGAAGTCCACGCAGGCCTCGCGGCGCGCGGTGGTGAGCACGAGGTGGTCGAGATGGTCGATCATGGTCATTGGCCTCGCAGTTCGGCAACGTAGGCAGGAGCGGGATGCAAGTCGGTGATCAGGCCGGCCTTGGCCACCTGGCCCGGCACGTCGTGGCCGACGATGGAAGGCAGCTGCCGGGCCACGGCCAGCAGGCGCGGCAGGTCGATGCCGGTGTCGTGGCCCATCGCGTGCAGCATGTGGATGGCGTCTTCGCTGCAGATGTTGCCGGTGGCGCCCGGTGCATAAGGGCAGCCGCCAAGGCCGCCGAGCGAGCCATCGAAGCGCGTGATGCCTTCGTCCACCGAGGCCAGCACATTGGCCAGACCCATGCCGCGCGTGTTGTGGAAGTGCAGCGTGAGTTGCAGGCTGCCGAAGCGCTGCTGCAGCGCCCGCGTCAGCCGCCTCACCTGGGCGGGGTGGGCCATGCCGGTGGTGTCGCAGATCGTCAGGCCGCGCACGTCCAGGGCCGCAAAGCGGTCGGCCCAGCGCATCACCTCGGCCTCGGGCACGTCGCCTTCCATCGGGCAGCCGAAGCAGCAGGAGAGCGACACGTTCACGGGCACCCTGCCCGACCCTGCGCGATGGGCCATCTCGATCACCTCGCGCAGGCCGGCGAAGCTCTTCTCGCGCGGCATGCGCAGGTTGGCGAGGTTGTGCGTCTCGGAGGTGGACATCACGAGATTGAGCTCGTCGGCGCGCGACTCCAGCGCGCGTTCGGCACCGCGCACGTTGGGCACCAGCACCGTGGTCTCCACGCCCGGCAGGCGGCGGATGCGACCCATCACCTCTTCGGCGTCGCGCAGCATCGGGATGGCCTTGGCCGAGGTGAACGAGGTCACTTCGATCTTCGCGTAGCCGCAGGCCGAGAGCTCGTCGATCAGGGCCACCTTGGCGTCGGTGGCCACGAAGGCGGGTTCGTTCTGGAAGCCGTCTCGCGTGACGACCTCGTTGAAGAAGATTCGGGTCATGGCGCTTCTCTTGCAAAGGTTCAGGCCACGATGCCGCGTGCGCGCAGCGCAGCGATCTGCTCATCGGTGAGGCCGATCTCGCGCAGCGTGGCGTCGGAGTCCTGGCCGATCGTCGGCGCGTTGCGCCGGTGGCTGCCGGGCGAGGCCGAGAGCTTCGGGCAGATGCCCGGCACGGCGAGCACGCTGCCATCGTCAAGCTGCACCTCACCCAGCATGCCGCGGGCGCGGTAGTGCGGGTCGGCGGCGATGTCGGCCACGGTGTAGATGCGGCCGGCCGGCACCGAGGCGCTGTCGAGTGCGGCGAGCACGGCGTCTACCGTGCGGGTGGCCGTCCAGGTGCCAATGGCGGCGTCCAGCTCGGCCACGCGGGCCACGCGGCCGGCGTTGTCGGCCAGCGCCGCGTCCTGCCCCAGGTCGTCGCGCCCGATCAGCGTCATCAGGCGGCGGAAGATGCTGTCGCCGTTGCCGGCGATCAGCGCATAGCCGCCGTCGGCGCAGCGGTAGGCGTTGCTCGGCGCGATGCCGGGCAGCGCGCTGCCGGCGGCTTCGCGCACCGCACCGAAGGCGCTGTACTCGGGCAGCAGGCTTTCCATGCAGTTGAAGACCGCCTCGTACAAGGCCACGTCGATCACCTGGCCCTGGCCGCTGGCATGCCGGTGCTGCAAGGCCAGCAGGATGCCGATCACGCCATGCAGCGCCGCCAGCGTGTCGCCGATGCTCACGCCCACGCGCACCGGCACGCGGCCCGGCTCGGCGGTCAGGTGGCGCAGGCCACCCATCGCCTCGGCGACCACGCCAAAGCCCGGGCGGTTGCGGTAGGGCCCGGTCTGGCCGTAGCCGCTGATGCGCAGCACGATCAGGCGCGGGTTGGCGGCCAACAGGTCATCGGGCGCCAGGTTCCAGCCTTCCAACGCACCGGGGCGGAAGTTCTCGATCAGCACGTCGGCCTCTGCCGCAAGCCGGCGCACCACGTCCTGGCCCTCGGGCGTGCGCAGGTCCAGTGCCAGCGAGCGCTTGTTGCGCGACTGCACCTGCCACCAGACGGAGGTGCCGTCCTTCAGCAGCCGCCACTTGCGCAGCGGGTCACCGGCACCCGGCGGCTCGATCTTCACGACCTCGGCGCCGAAGTCGGCCAGCGTCTTGGCCGCAAACGGGCCGGCGATCAGCTGGCCGAGTTCAAGCACCTTCAGGCCGGCCAGTGCCGCCGGGCCAGCCAATGAAGAGAGATCGCCGTGGGTGGATGCCATGCCGGGCAGTGTCCGGCGGCAACACCCGGTGGACCATTAGCTTCTTGAACGCCCGGACTTCGCACTCTGCGAAACCGGCATCAGGAAATCCCGCATCGTTCGCACCGCGTCGTCGGCGTCGGGCCGCACCACCACCTGCAGTTGCCGTTGCACCCAGCTGTCGGCCAGCGGGCGCCACTGCAGCTTCATGGCCTTGACGATGGGCAGCGCCGCCTGCTTGGGCAACAGCGCCACGCCCAGGCCCGCGGCCACCAGGTGGCCTACCGCGTCGAAGCT
This sequence comes from Rubrivivax sp., assembly GCA_027487585.1. Taxonomy (GTDB): domain Bacteria; phylum Pseudomonadota; class Gammaproteobacteria; order Burkholderiales; family Burkholderiaceae_C; genus Rubrivivax. The sequence continues at coordinate 15,246 of JAIYDH010000281.1, read as the reverse complement.
GCGCACCTGCATGCGCAGCTTGAGCGGTTTGCCGGCCGCCATGGCCGCGCGCTGCTGCGCCTCCAGCACGGCGGCACCGGCGTGCAGGCTGATCCAGCGCTCGTCCAGCACCTCGGCAAAAGGCAGCGGCGTCTTGCCGGCAAGCCGATGGCCGGGCGGCAGGATCAGCACCAGTTCGTCGCAGCGGAAGTCGCGGGCGTCCAGGCCGCGCAGGTCCGGGCCGCTGACAAAGACGCCCAGGTCGGCACGCCCTTCGCGGACGGCCGCCACGACCTGCAGCGACACCTGCTCCTCGAGTTCGACCTGCACCTCGGGGTGCAGCTCGCCGTACTCGGCCAGCAGCGCCGGCAGGAACTGCGTGATGGCGGCTGTGCTGGCGAACACCTGCAGGTGGCGCACGATGCCGTGGCTGGCGTCGGCCAGCTCGACGCGCAGGTTGTCCAGTTCGTGCAGGATGGCCATGCCCCGCTTGGTGAAAGCCCGCCCCAGCGCCGTGGGCTTGAGGCCCCGGGGATGCCGCTCGAACAGCGGCTCACCAAGCGCCCGCTCCAGATCACGCAGGCGGCGGCTGGCGGCGGGCAGCACCAGGTGGCACTCGCGCGCGGCCTCCGTCAGGTTGCCGACGCGCGCGCACACCACCGCGAGGCGGACCGAGACGAAGTCGAAGCGGGCAAGGTTGAGGTGCGGTGTGGCCATGTCGCTAATCCTTTCTGTCGCCCACCCAGCGCGCAGGCCAGGCCTGGGTGCGGACCATCTCGCGAACCACATCCTCGGCCGCCTGCAGCACCGCCGCAGCGGCCGGGCTCATGGGTCGCGTCAGGGAGTGCGACACCACCACCCGGCGCAGCAGCGTCGGCGATCCGATCTGGGCCACCGCCAGCCGCCCGGCCTGCACCTCGTCGGAGACGGCACCGGGCGAGAGGATGGTGGCGGCCAGACCGGCCTGCACCGCCTTCTTGATGTTCGGCAGCGAGTCGATCTCGGCCACCAGTGTGAGCGACAGCCCGGTCTGCGCACAGGCCTGGTCGACGATGCGGCGCAGGCCGTGGTCCTTGGCCGGCAGCACCAGCGGCCGCTGGCACAAGGCGCGCAGCGACAGGCGCCGCGAGGCGGGCGCCGCATCGGGGTGGCTGACGAAGACCAGGCGTTCCTCCAGCAGTTCGCGTTCCGCCAGGCCGGGCCGATTGGCGCCGGCAAAGAGGAAGGCGGCATCGAGCCGGCCGGCCTGCAGCCACTCGCCGAGGAAGCCGCTGTGGCTCTCGATCAGCTTGAGCTGCACGCCGGGGTGGCGCGCCAGCACCTCGCCCAGGATCGGCAGGGTGGCCACCAGCGCCACGGTGGTGGGCAGGCCCAGCACCACCGGGCCGCCGATCTGGCCGTCGGCTTCGCCGACCGAGCTGCGCAGGCGCTCCACATCCTGCAGCACGACGCGCGCGTGCTCCACGAAAGCATGGCCAGCCGGCGTGAGGCGCATGCCGCGGTGCGAGCGCACAAACAGCGGCGTGCCGAGTTCGCGCTCCAGCAAGGCCACCTGGTGGCTGAGCGCCGGCTGCACCACATGCAGCGCCCGCGACGCCGCCAGCAGGCTGCCGGCTTCGCTGATGCCGATCACGTATCGCAGCTGGCGCAGCTCCATGTATCAATGGCGTTGATAGTCGGTAGGCCTCGAATGTATTTCCGAGATAGCCGCTCGCGCAACAGAATCGAGCATCCAAGGAGAGCGTGCCGATGCCCGAAGCCGAGTCCAAGCCTACCTTGCCGCTCGAGGGCGTCGTCGTTGTTGACCTGTCACGCCTGGTGTCGGGCAACATGCTCACGCACGTGCTGGCCGACCTGGGGGCCGCGGTCGTCAAGGTGGAGGCGCCGCGCAAGGGCGACGAACTGCGGGCCTGGCAGCGCCAGGGCGTCAGCACCTACTGGCTGGCCTACAGCCGCAACAAGGACAGCGTCGAGCTCGACCTGCGCTCGCCCGAGGGCATGGAAGCGCTGCGGAGCTTGATCCGCCGGGCCGACATCCTGGTGGAGAACTTCAGGCCCGGCACGCTGGAGCGCATGGGCCTGGACAAGGACAGCTTGCAGGGCCTGAGTCCGCGTCTCGTGGTGGTGCGGATCTCGGGCTGGGGACAGACAGGCCTGTTCGCCGACAAGGGCGGCTTCGGTTCGCTGATCGAGGCCATGAGCGGCTTTGCCGCGATGAACGGCTTCGCCGACCGGCCGCCGGTGCTGCCGCCGTTTGCGATGGCCGACAACGTGGCCGGGCTGTACGGCGCGGCACTGGCGCTGGCCATGCTGCATGCCCAGCGCGCGGATGCGGCGCCGCGTGTGCGCGAGGTGGACCTGTCGCTGTTCGAGCCGCTGTTTTCTGTGCTGGGGCCGCAGGCGGCCGAGTACACGCTGAGCGGCGCCGTGGTGCCGCGCGCCGGCAGCCGCTCGCCCACGCACGCGCCACGCAACGTGTACCGCACGCGCGACGGGCGCTGGGTCGCGCTGTCCGCAGGCATGGAAGGCACGCTGGCACGGCTGTTCGACGGCATAGGCCACCCCGAGGCGCTGGCGGACCCGCGATTCGCCACGCACGAAGCGCGCTTGAAGAACATCGACGCGCTGGACGAGCTGATCCAGGGCTACGTGGGCAAGCTCAGCCTGGACGAGGCGCTGCACTTCTTCGCCGAACGCGACATCACCGCCGGGCCGGTGTGCGACATGGCCGACCTGATGCAGCACCCGTACCTGCTCGACCGCGAACTGCTGGTGCAGCAGCCCACGCCCGATGGCCGGCTGGTACCGGTGCACGCAGCGCCCTACAAGATCGACGGCGAGCGGCCCCCCATCCGCAGGCCCGCCCCATCACTGGGGCAGGACAACGCGCGCTGGCTGCCGACCGCCGGGGAGCAATGAGCATGGGCACGTTGCTGCGTTCGTTCCTGTTCGTGCCCGCGGCCGATGACCGCCTCTTCGACAGCGCCTGCGCCAAGGGCAGCGACGCCGTCATCCTGGACCTGGAGGACGGCACGCACGCCAGCCGCAAGGCCGCTGCGCGCGCAAGCCTGCAGGCGCGCTACGCGCGGCTCGCGGCCACGGGCAAGGCGGTGGCGGTGCGCGTGAACGGTGACCTGCTGACGCTGGTGGAGGACCTGCGCGCAGCCGTCTGGCCCGGTCTGGACCTGCTGGTGCTGCCCAAGGTGGAACACGCGCGCGACGTGCAGCTGATCGCCGCGGCGATGTCCACGCTGGAAGCCGAGCGCGGCCTGCCAGCGGGCCATGTGCTCCTGCTGCTGCAGATCGAAAGCGCGGTGGCGCTGCCGCGCCTGCACGACATCGCCACCGCGCACCCGCGCGTGATGGGCATGATGCTCGGCAGCGAAGACTTCTCGCTCGACCTGGGCGGCCTCCCCAGCGAAGACCTGTTGCTCGCGCCCAGCCTGATGGTGCTGCACGCGGCGCGGGCGGCGGGCGTGCAGCCGATCGGCTTTGTCGCGTCGATCGCCGCGCTGGGCGACGTGGACGGCTTCCGGCGCGTGCTGGAGCGGGCGCGGTCGCTGGGCTTTCGCGGCGCGGTGATCGTGCACCCCAAGTTCATCGAGGCGGTCAACGACTGCTACACACCATCGGCCGCGCAGGTGGCGCAAGCGCAGGCCATCGTCGATGCCTTCGAAGCCGCCGACCGGCAGGGCCTGGGCGCCGTGCGCGTGGGCGAGCTGATGGTCGACAAGCCCGTGTACCGGCGCGCGCTGCAGTTGCTGGCCGACGCTCCTGCACCGACCCAAGCCTGATCAAGCGATTGGATGACCATGCGACATGACACCCTGCTCCCGGCCTACGAGGTCTATGCCCTGCGCTACGCGGCGCACGACCGGCCCCGGCGCGACAACTTCATCGCCGGCAGCGATCCGCACGATGCAGCGATGCCGATGGACTACTTCGTGTGGGTCATCCGCGGCCAGGGCGCCGTGTGGCTGGTCGACACCGGCTTCAACGCCGAGATGGCGCAGCGGCGGGCACGCCAGTTCCTGCGCTGTCCCATCGCGTCACTGGCCGGGCTGGGCATCGCACCTGGAGACATCGGCCACGTCATCGTCACGCACCTGCACTACGACCACGCCGGCAACCTGGACCTGCTGCCCAAGGCCCGCATCCACATCCAGCAGCGCGAGCTGCACTACGCCACCGGCTGCCAGATGTGCAAGCCGCTGTTCCGCGCCGCCTTCGCGGTGGAGGACGTGATCGAGGTCGTCAAGGGCGTGTACGCCGATCGCGTGTCGTTCTGCCACGGCGACACGCGCATCGCCCCCGGCATCGAGACGGCTCTGATCGGCGGCCACACCGACGGCCTGCAGGTCGTGCGCGTGCACACGCAGCGCGGGTGGGTGGTGCTGGCCTCGGACGCCAGCCACTACTACGAGAACATGGACGCCGAGATGCCCTACCCCATCGTGTTCCACGTGGGCGACATGGTGGCGGGCTGGGACAAGGTGCGCGCGTTGGCTGACTCCGCACAGCATGTCGTGCCGGGGCATGACCCCGATGTGCTGCGGCGCTATCCGGCGCCGGCTGGGCTGCCTGCGGATCTGGTCGGCGAGGTGGTGAGCCTGCACGAAGCCCCTGTCCGCTGATCAGGGCCCATCAGCGGAGGCGGGAGCCCAGCTTAGAGCTGCGTGCCATCGGCGACGTGCGCAGGCACGCCATGGAACCGGAACAGATCTCAGGCACGCGTCATTCCCACTCGATGGTGGCCGGCGGCTTGCTGCTCACGTCGTAGACCACGCGGTTGATGCCGCGCACCTCGTTGATGATGCGGCCCGACACCTTCTTCAGCAGCGCATACGGCAGCTCGGCCCAGTCGGCGGTCATGAAGTCGCTGGTCTGCACGGCGCGCAGGGCCACCACGTAGTCGTAGGTGCGGCCGTCGCCCATCACGCCCACGCTCTTGACGGGCAGGAACACGGCGAAGGCCTGGCTCGTGAGGTCGTACCAGCTCTTGGCCGTGGCCTCGTCCTTGAAGGCGCGCAGCTCGTCGATGAAGATGGCATCGGCGCGCTGCAGCAGCGCCGCGTACTCGGGCTTGACCTCGCCCAGGATGCGCACGCCCAGACCCGGGCCCGGGAACGGATGGCGGTACACCATCTCGGGCGGCAGGCCCAGCGCCACGCCGAGCTCGCGCACCTCGTCCTTGAACAGGTCGCGCAGCGGCTCCAGCAACTTGAGGCCCAGCGTCTCGGGCAGGCCGCCGACGTTGTGGTGGCTCTTGATCGTCGTCGCCTTCTTGGTTTTGGCACCGCCGCTTTCAATGACGTCGGGGTAGATCGTGCCCTGGGCCAGCCACTTCGCGTTCTGCAGCTTCTTCGCCTCGGCCTGGAACACCTCTACGAACTCGCGGCCGATGATCTTGCGCTTGGTTTCGGGGTCGGTGACGCCTTTCAAGTGGCCAAGAAACTGCTCGCGTGCGTCGACGTGCACGACTTTGGCGTGCAGCCGGCCGACGAACATCTCCATCACCATCTGCGCCTCGTTCAGGCGCAGCAGGCCGTGGTCGACGAAGACGCAGGTGAGCTGCTCGCCGATGGCGCGGTGGATCAGCGCCGCGGCCACGCTCGAATCGACGCCGCCGCTCAGGCCCAGGATGACCTCTTCGCTGCCCACCTGCGCGCGGATGGCGGCCACGGCCTCGGCGATGTGGTCGCGCATGACCCAGTCGCCGCGCGCGCCGCAGATGCCGAGCACGAAGCGCTCGAGCAACGCCCTGCCCTGCACGGTGTGCGTCACCTCGGGGTGGAACTGCACGCCGTAGTAGCCGCGCGCTTCATCGGCCATGCCGGCGATCGGGCAGCTCGGGGTGCTGGCCATGAGCTTGAAGCCCGGCGGCAGCGCCGTGACCTTGTCGCCGTGGCTCATCCAGACCTTCAGCATGCCGTGGCCTTCGGGTGTCGCGAAGTCCTCTATGCCGTCGAGCAGCCGCGTGTGGCCGTGCGCGCGCACCTCAGCGTAGCCGAACTCGCGGTGGCTGCTGGCTTCCACCTGGCCGCCCTGCTGCACCGTCATCGTGAACATGCCGTAGCAGATGCCCAGCACCGGCACGCCGCTGTCCCACACGGCCTGCGGCGCGCGCAGGTCCTGCTCTTCGTAGGTGCTGGCGTGGCTGCCCGAAAGAATGATGCCCCTGGGCGCGAACTGCCGGATGAACTCGTCGGAGACGTCGTTGGGGTGGATCTCGCAGTAGACGTGCGCCTCGCGGATGCGCCGCGCGATGAGCTGCGTGACCTGCGAGCCGAAGTCGAGGATGAGGATCTTGTCGTGGTTCATGGGTTCTCCACCGCCACCGCGGTTGACAGCCGTCGGCGGCTGCGGAAGTGCCACCAGGCGAGCATCAGCGCCAGACCTTGCAGCGCGGCACAAACGAACAGCGGCGCGCCCACGCGCCAGTCGGTGCGCGGCAGGTGCGACACCACCGCCAGCAGCGGTGGGCCGATCAAGGGGCCGATCACGGCCATCAGGCTGGAAAGCGAGCTCACGGCACCCATGGTGCGGCCCTGCTCTTCTGCCCCGGCGGCGCTGGAGATCACGCTCTGCAGCGAGGCCGCCACCGCGCCGCCCAGCACGTTGACCGCGATCACCGCGTAGACCATCCAGCCCTCGGTGGCCAGCCCCCACAGCGCAAAGGCCAGCGTCGACGACGCCATGCCCAGCAGCGCCAGGCGCTGCGGCGTGAAGCGCTTGAGCAGCTTGCCCAGCAAGAAGCCCTGCGTCACGGCCGACACCACGCCCACCGCGAACAGCGACCAGCCGTTTTCAGCCGGCCCCCAGCCAAAGCGGAAGGTGTTGTAGAGCACCCAGGTGGTGTAGAGGATGAACTGCGCCAGGAAGCCCGCGCACAGCACCGCCACCAACAGGCCCACGCCTTGGAGTCGCGCCAGCGCCTTCATCGCCCCAAAGGGGTTGGCGCGCGCCAGCTGCACCGGCTGCCGCCGCTCCACCGGCAACGATTCCGGCAGCACGAAGTAGCCGTAGACCAGATTCACCAGCGTCAACACACCGGCCACGACAAACGGCAGCCGCAGGTCGACGGCGCCCAGGATGCCGCCGAGCGCCGGCCCGAGGATGAAGCCCAGGCCGAACATGGCGCCCAGCAGCCCGAAGCGGCGCGCGCGCTGCTCGGGCGGCGTGATGTCGGCGACGTAGGCATTGGCCACCGCGGCGTTGGCCGCCATGGCGCCACCGACCACGCGCGAGGCCACCAGCATCCACAGCGAAGTGGCGGCCGCCGTCCAGAAAAAGTTGATGGCCAGGCCGCAGAAGCCCAGCAGCAGCACCGGCCGGCGCCCGTAGCGGTCGGACAGCGCGCCCAGCAAGGGCGCGCTGACGAAGCTGGCCAGCGCGAACGAGAAGGTCACCAGGCTGTAGGCCGCGGCCTGCGCGTCGATGCCGTCGGTGTAGCGCCCCACCAGCGCCGGCAGCACCGGCACGATCAGTCCGATGGACATCATGTCGAGCAGCACGACGAGCATGATGAAGCGCATCGCCGCCGGCTTGTCGGCCGGTGGCGATGTGGACGCCGACGCGTCCCTATTCAGCACGGTAGTTGGGTGCTTCCTTGGTGATCTGCACGTCGTGCACGTGGCTTTCTCGGATGCCCGAGCTGGTGATCTCGACGAACTGCGCCTTCGACTGCATCTCGGCAATACCGGCACAGCCGCAGTAGTGCATCGATGCCTTCAGGCCGCCAGCCATCTGGAAGATGACGCCGACGACCGAGCCCTTGTACGGCACCTGGCCCTCGATGCCCTCGGGCACCAGCTTGGCGCTGGCGGTGCTGGCCGAGCCGTCGCCGTCGCCCTCTTGGAAGTAGCGGTCGGCCGAGCCCTTCTGCATGGCGCCGATGGAGCCCATGCCGCGGTAGCTCTTGTAGCTGCGGCCCTGGTAGAGCACCACCTCGCCGGGGGCCTCTTCGGTGCCGGCGAAGGCGCCGCCCATCATCACGCTGTCGGCACCGGCCGCAATGGCCTTGGCCAGGTCGCCCGAGTAGCGGATGCCGCCGTCGGCGATGAGCGGCACGCCCGAGCCCGCCAGCGCACGCGCCACCGAGTCGATGGCCATGATCTGCGGCACGCCCACGCCGGTGACGATGCGGGTGGTGCAGATGCTGCCCGGCCCGATGCCCACCTTCACGGCATCGGCGCCGGCTTCGGCCAGTGCGAGCGCGGCCTCGCCGGTGGCGATGTTGCCGCCGATGACGTCGACCTGCGGGTAGTGGCGCTTGACCCAGCGCACGCGGTCGATGACGCCGGCGCTGTGACCGTGCGCGGTGTCGACCACGAGCGCGTCGACGCCCGCCTTCACCAGCAGCTCGACGCGTTCCTCGGTGCCATCGCCCACGCCCACGGCAGCGCCGACGCGCAGCTTGCCTTGGTGGTCGCGCGCGGCGTTGGGGAAATCGGTCTGCTTGGTGATGTCCTTCACCGTCATCAGGCCGCGCAGTTCGCCGGCGTCGGACAGCACCAGCACGCGCTCCAGGCGGTGCTTGTGCATCAGCGCCTTGCCGTCGTCGAGGCTGGCGCGCTCGTCCACCGACACCAGGCGCTCGCGCGGCGTCATCACCTCGCGCACCGGGGCGTCGAGGCGGGCTTCGAAACGCAAGTCGCGGTTGGTGACGATGCCGACCACCGTCTTGCCTTGGAGCACCGGAAAGCCCGAGAAGCCATGCTGGCGCTGCAGGGCCAGCACCTCGCGCACGGTGGTCTCGGGCGTCACGGTGATGGGGTCGCGCAGCAAGCCGCTTTCGTAGCGTTTCACACGCGCCACTTCTGCCGCCTGCTGCCGCGGCGTCAGGTTCTTGTGGACGATGCCGATACCGCCTTCTTGGGCGATCGCGATCGCCAGGCGGGCTTCGGTGACCGTGTCCATCGCCGCAGAGACCAGCGGCAGATTCAGCGCAATGTTGCGTGAGAGCCTGGTCGCGAGGCTGGTGTCGCGGGGCAACACCTGGGAGTACGCCGGCACCAACAACACGTCGTCGAAGGTGAGCGCTTTGCCGAGTAGGCGCATGAGAAAACGGGCTCCAGACGCAAAAGCGGATTATAGGAACGGCGGCAGCGCCGGGCCGGGCGACGAGCGGCGCCGTACACTCGCGCCCGTCTTGTCTGAGACGCCACCATGCGCCTGATTGCCGACCGCCCCTTCCGAAACCTGCCAGCGCTGCTGGCCGCCGTGTTGGCCTTTGCCGCCCTCGTCACGGCTCTGCCGGCCCAGGCGCAGTGGAAGTGGCGCGACAAGGACGGGCGCATCACCGTGAGCGACCTTCCGCCGCCGCGCGAAGTGCCCGAGAAGGACATCCTCAGGAAGCCCAATTCGGCCACGCGCGCTGCAGCGCCGGCAGCAGTGGCCGCGCCGGCCGCGACCACCCCGCCGGCTGCAGCGGCATCTGCGCCACCAACGGCTTTGGAACGCGAAGTCCAGGCCCGCAAGCGCGCCGCCGATGAAGAGAAGGCCGCCAAGGCCCGTGCCGAAGAAGCACGCAACGCCACCCGGCGCGCCGAAAACTGCCGCCAGGCACGCAACCAGCTCACCGCGCTCGAGTCTGGCCAGCGCATCGCGCGCACCAACGACAAGGGTGAGCGTGAAGTGCTCGACGACCAGGGCCGCGCCCAGGAGACGCAGCGCGCGCGCGAAGTGATCGCGTCCGACTGCCGCTGATCTGACTGCCGTCGAGCCGGCGTCAGCGCGCGGCGCGGCTGCGGCCCGGCCGGCGTTCGGCCTGGTTGCGGTAGCGCTGCCGGCGGGCCTCTTTCGGATCGACGAGCAGCGGGCGCAGCAGCTCTACGCGGTCGTGCATGCGCAGTGGCGTGTCGGCCGTCACCAAGCGGCCCCACACCGCCAACGCAGGCGCGGGCTCCGCGGGCACGGCGTGGCGTGCCAAGAGGCCGCTGGCGACCACCGCGTCTTCAACCGTGCTGCCCAACGGCAGCGTCAGGGCGACGATGTCCACGATGCGCGGCGCGGGCGAGTAAGCGACCTCAACCTCCACCTCGCCGACCTCAGCGGGCGCCATAGACGTCTTCAGCCCGCCGCACGAACGAATCGACAAAGGTATCCGCGATGCGGTCGAACACCGGGCTGACCACGGTTTCGAGCGCCGCGCTCGAAAAGGCATAGCGCAGATCGAACTCGATCTTGCAGGCGGGCTGTTCGCTGCCGGCGCGGCCCAGCGGGCGGAACAGCCACTCGCCTTGGAGCCGCGAGAAGGGTCCGTCGACGAGTTGCACCGACACACTCTCGGAAGCCCGCTGCACGTTGCGCGTGGTGAAGGCGTGCCGCACGCCCATGTAGTGCAGGCCCAGTCGGGCCGTGACGCCGTCGTCGTGCGCCTGCAGCACCTCGGCGCGATCGCACCAGGGCAGGAACTCCGGGTAGCGCCGGACGTCGGTGACCAGCTCGTACATCTCAGCGGGCGAGTACCAGAGCAGGACGGACTTGCGGACGTGCTTCATGGAGAATCGGTCGATTGTAGAGAGCGGCCCCCGCCCCCATCTGTGCATCCATGACCGCCATTGCCGAGAACCGCCGCGCCCGACACGAATACGCCATCGACGAGCAGTTTGAGGCGGGCATGGTGCTGTCCGGCTGGGAGATCAAGGCCATCCGCGCCGGCCAGGTGCAGCTGACCGACGGCTACGTGCACATCCGCAACGGCGAGCTCTACCTCATCGGCTGCCGCATCAACGCGCTGCGCAGCGCCAGCACGCATGTGCTGCCCGAGCCCGACCGCACGAAGAAGCTGCTGATGCACAAGCAGGAGATCCGGCGCCTCATCGGCAAGGTTGAGCAGAAGGGCTTCACGCTGGTGCCGCTGAACCTGCACTTCAAGGGCGGCCTTGTGAAGGCGCAGATCGCGCTGGCCAAGGGCAAGGCCCAGCACGACAAGCGCGACGACGAGCGCAAGAAGGACTGGGAACGCGAAAAGGGCCGGCTGATGCGCCACAAGGTGTCGTCGCCGGGCAAGGCCGGCTGATCTCGCGGCAGGCCCCAGCGGGCCCGCCAGCTCCCTCGCACGGAGGTTGCTCGCGGCGGCCACCGCCTTAGGATGCCGGCCAGCGGGGTTGCCCTGCGCAGGGATTCCCATGTTCGTACCGAGCCAGCCCGCACCACATCAACTCTTCCGCCGCATTTGCGCCTTCGCGCTGGCGCTCGTCCTGGGTGCAGCCCTCGCCGGCCCGTCGCGGGCCACGGTCGCTGAGCCTCGGCACGCGCTGGTCGTCGGCAACGCCAGCTACGCGAACGCCCCGCTGACCAACCCCGTCAACGATGCACGCGCCGTGGCCACGGCGCTGCGCAAGGCCGGGTTCACCGTCGACCTTCAGCTCGACGCCTCGCATCGACAGTTGCAAGATGCCGTCAGCGCCTTCGGCGACCGGCTCAAGGCCGGTGGCGCCGGCCTCTTTTACTTTGCAGGCCACGGCGTGCAGATCCGCGGCCGCAACTTCCTGCTGCCGGTGGGCGCCGACATCCAGCGCGAGGACGAGGTGCCGTACAAGGCCGTCGACGTGCAGATGGTGCTCGACAAGATGGAGACGGCGAAGAACCGCGTCAACGTCGTCATCCTCGACGCCTGCCGCGACAACCCCTTTGCCCGCAGCACGCGCTCCAGCGGCGGCGGCCTGGGCTCGATGGATGCGCCCATCGGCTCGCTGGTGGCCTTTGCCACCGCCCCCGGCAGCGTGGCCAGCGACGGCAAGGGCGTCAACGGCCTGTACACGCAGCACCTGCTGGCCAATATCGAGCGGCCCGGGCTGCCGATCGAAGAGGTGTTCAAGCGCGTGCGCCTGGGCGTGCGGCTCGACTCCAACGGCCAGCAGATCCCCTGGGAGAACACCTCGCTGGAGGGCGACTTCTACTTCTTCCCGCCCTCGCCTGCCGCCCAGGCCACGCTCACCACCCTGCCGCCGCCACAGGCACTGGAGCAGGTGGCGCGCGCCGAGCGTGGCCATGAGTTGCTGCGCCAGCGCCAGACCGACGACGCCGAGCGCGTCTTCCAGGCGCTGGCCGTGAACAGCCACCCCGAGGTGGCGCTGATGGGCCGCGAGGGCTTGGCCGAGGTGATGCTGGCGCGCGGCGATCTGCAGCAGGCCTTGAAGGCGGCCAACGACATCATCGCGCGCGCGCCGACACGCACCGCCGCCTACCTGACCCGCGGCCGCGCGCTGGCCGCCGCCGGTGACGCCGCTGCGGCCCAGGCGGCACTGCGCGAGGCCGCTGACGACAAGACCAGCGCCGACTTCTCGTTCCAGAAGTCGCAAGCGCTGCTGGCCATAGGCAACGCGCAGCGCGCCCAAGACCCGAAGGCCGCGCTGGCCAGCTACGAGCGCGCGGTGCGTGAAGACCGCCAGTCGGTGCAGGCGTTGTCGAACCTGGCCGTGGCGCTGAACGACACCGGCAACCCGCAGCGTGCCCAGGCCTTGCTCGAGCGCGCCAAGGCTCTCGACCCCAGCGACGCCGTCACGCTGGCCTTGCTGCGCCAGGCGCAGGAGGCCATCGCCGAAGGCCAGGACCGCGCGCGCCAGGCCGCCATCGATGCCAGCGTCAAGGACCTCGTGGCGCAGTTTCGCAACCCGCCGCCCCGGCCCGCCAGCGCTGGCATGGCCGATGACTGGACCTCGCCGGTGATGGCGCTCAGCGTGCTGCCCTTCCAGGACCAGGCGCAGCCCGGCGCCGGGGGTCGCATCGGCCTGGAGGTGCTGGTGCAGCAGGAGCTGATCCGCGAACTGCAGCGCCGCGGCTACACGCTGGTGGAGCGCCGGCTGCTCGACAAGGTGCTGGCCGAGGTGAAGCTCGGCGCTTCTGAACTGGCCGATCAGGACACGCAGATCCGCCTCGGCCGCCTGCTGGCGGCACGGCTGATGGTCTCGGGCGCGATGACGCACGAGGCCGGCGGACTGGCCGCCACGGTGCGGGCCATCGACACCGAAACCACGCAGCTCGCAATGGTGCGCGCCGAGCGCCAGGCCGCACCCGGCAACCCCACCGAACTGGCGGTGGCCATCGCCCGTCAGCTGACCGCGACCATCCAGGACAAGTACCCGCTGAAGGGCCGCATCGCGCTGGTCGAGGGCGATCGCGTGATCATCAACCTCGGCAAGAAGCACGGTGTGTCGGCCGGCCAGGCCTTCAACGTGATCGAGCGCGGCGCGCCGATCGAGCTGAACGGCCGCGTGCTCGGCCATCGCGACACGCGCATCGCGCAGATCGTCGTCACCGAGGTGCAGGAGCAGCTGGCCTACGCCCGCATCGCCGAGCGCCAGGGTGCGCTGGACAAGAACCAGCGCATCATCGCCCGCCAGGAATGAAACGCCGGGCCGTGCTCGCGCTGCCGGCCGCGTGGGCGGGCCTCGGCCTCGGGGCGGCCTCGTCGGCCCGGGCGCAGCCGGCCTCGCTGCCGGCCGTGGTGGTGTGGGACTTCGACAACCAGTCGCCGCTGCCGGGCGCGGGCGAATTCCTGCGCCGCGCGCTGTCGGAGAACCTCACCGCGGAGCTGCTGCGCGTGAGCGGCCTGCCGGTGGTCGAGCGCCAGCGGCTGCGCGACCTGCTGGCCGAGCAGAAGCTGGCCGCGTCCGAGCTGGCCGACGCCGACGCGCGCCTGCGCCTGGGCCGCATCGTCGGCGCCGCGCGCATGGTGTTCGGCGGCTTCTTCGTGCTCGGCGAGCAGGTGCAGGTGCATGTGCGGGTGGTCGACACCACCAGCTCGCGCGTGCTCGTCTCCGACCAGCTCACGGGCGATCTGGCCACCTTGATGCAGCAGGTGCAGCCGCTGAACCGCCGGCTGGCGCGCGCCTTGGGCGCGGCCGACTCGCCGGGCCTGAGCTACCCGGCGCGCGCCTGGGAGGCCTACGACCAGGCGCTGGCGATGGCCGATGCCGGGCGCGTTGACGAGGCCATCAGCGCGCTGCAGGCCTTGCTCGGCCAGAGCCCGAACTTTCACCCGGCCGAGCGCCAGCTCGTGGCTTTGCTGCAGAAGGCCTCTCGGCGCTGATTGGCGCTGATTGGCGCTGATTGGCGCTGAGCGGCGTTAGGCCGCGTGGCCAAGCGCCCCGTCGGGTCTCGTGTCGGATTTCAGGCCGAAAGCAGCTTCAGCGCCTGGGCCAGATCGGCCTGCAGGTCGTCGACCGACTCCAGGCCCATCGAGAAGCGCACGAGTTCGGTGCCGGCATGTGAGTCGGCCGCGGCAGCCGGGCGCAACTGCGTCAGGTCGTAGGGCACCACCAGGCTCATCGGGCCGGCCCAGCTGAAGCCCAGCTTGAAGAGCTTCAGCGCATCGCAGAAGGCATGCACCTGCGGCGTGGCAATCTCGCGCCGGAAGCGCACCGAGAACAGGCCCGCCGCGGCGCTGCAATGCGCGGCCCAGTGCGCGTGCCCCGGCGAGCCCGGCAGCGCCGGGTGCAGCACCTGCGCCACGGCCGGCTGCCCGGCCAGCCACTGCGCCAGCCGGCGGCCGGCGGCGTCTTGCGCGGCGTAGCGCAGCGTCATCGACGGCAGGCCGCGCAGCACGGCCTCGATGTCGTTGGCGGCCACGCCAAAGCCCACGCGCATGTGCGTGAGCTTGAGCCGCTCGTGCAGCGCGGCGTCGCGCGTGGTCACCGAGCCCATCAGCACGTCGCCGCCGCCGCTGGCGTACTTGGTGAGCGCCTGCATGACGATGTCGAGGCCGTGCTCGAAGCCGCGCAGCGCGATGCCCGAGCCCCAGGTGTTGTCGAGCGCGGTGAGCACGCCCCGGGCGCGGGCGGCCGCCACCAGGGCGCTCAGGTCGGGGAACTCCATCGTCACCGAGCCCGGTGCCTCCAGCCACACCAGCTTGGTGGCGGGCGTGAGCATGGCGGCAAAGCCGGCGGCATCGAGCGGGTCGTAGAAGCGGTGCGTGATGCCCCAGCGCGCGAGCTCGTGGCGCGCGAACTCGCGGCTCGGCGCGTACACGTTCTGCGGCAGCAGCAGCTCGTCGCCGGGGGCCAGCAAGGCGAGGCCGACCAGCGCCACCGCGGCCAGCCCGCTGGGCAAGAGCAGCGTTTGCAGGCCGCCTTCGAGCTGCGCGATGCGCTCCTCGAGCCGAAAGCTCGTGGGCGTGCCGTGCAGGCCGTAGGTGTAGCCGTCGCGGCGCCGCCAGTCGCGCGAGCGCAGCGTGGCCACGTCGGGAAAGATCACCGTGCTGGCCTTGTAGATGCCCGGCAGCGGCGAGGCAAAGCCCGCCGGCGGCTCGTAGGCGTCGTG
>JAIYDH010000236.1 GCA_027487585.1 Rubrivivax sp. | reverse complement strand
GCGGCGCGCTGCAGCTGGCCCTGGTGCTTTTCGAGCTTGGCCTCGAAGCGCTCGAACAAGGTGAAGGCGTCGGCCGTGGCGCCCGCAAAGCCGGCGAGCACCTGCTCCTTGTAGAGCCGGCGCACCTTGCGCGCGCTGGCCTTGACGACGATGTGGCCCAACGTGACCTGGCCGTCGCCGCCGAGGGCGACGAGCGGGCCGCGGCGCACGCTGAGGATGGTGGTGCCGTGGTAAGTGTCCATGGGCGGCAGGATAGCCCGCGCGAGCGGCGGCCGCCTGGCGTGCGGGGCAAGGTCTTCGGCAGGCTCAGCCCAATAGAACCTCGGCCTCCTGCGTTCGCGCTGAGCTTGTCGACGCGCCCCGGCAAGCTCAGCCTGTACTGGCTTACAGACGCAGGCCGATGTCGGTGATGCGGTCCAGCGTCGCCGCGGTTTCGAAGCTGCCGTTGTTGTCGAGGTCGAGCTCCACCCTCAGCGCGGTTCTGCCGGACAAGTTGGCCAGCGTGATGCGCAGCCGCGCGTCGAAGCCGCCTGGCTTGCCGGCGTTCCAGCGCAGGCGGCCAGTCAGTTGCTCGGTGTCGTTGTTCTCGAGCAGCGCGATCTGGCTGCCTGCGTCGATGCAGAGTTCGGCATTCAGTCCAGTGGCGGTGAAGGTGACGCATCCATCGAAGGCATAAAGCTGCTCAGAGGCCGTGCGCTGCACTTCATCCACGCGCTCGACCCCCAGCAGCGGGCTGGCAATCGTGACGTCGCGACCCATTGCCGACGGCGAGCGGCGGGCCGACAGGCCGCTGAGCTGCAGCGTGAGAGGCTGCGTGCGGCCGTTCACCGCGCCCGAGCCCGTGGCGACGAGGCTGACCGTCTGCGTGCGCGGGCTGGTGCCGGCACTGTCAGCGGAAAAGGCGATCATGCGCACGGTGCCGGCCCAGGTGTCCGGGGGCGTGGGCACGGCCACCTCGCTCTCGACGACGCCGCCGAAGGTGAGTGAGTTGAGCACGCGGCAAGCCTCGTACTCGACGCGCAACACGGCGGGCGCGGGCCGCGTGACCAGGGTCCGCCCGCCGTCGGCACAGGCCACGGTGCGCGGCGTCTCATGCCGTGCCAGCACCAGCGAGTTCTGCACGTCGAAGGAGACCGACCAGGCCAGCGCGGTGAGGTCCATCACGGACTGCGCCGTCAGCCGCACGGCCTCGGCCGGCGTGATCGCCGCTGACGGCGGCGGCGCGGCGGGCGTGTCGCCCCCACCCCCGCCTCCGCATGCCGCCAATAAAGCGGCGGCCGCAAGGGCCGCCGGACACCAACACTTCATGACTCGTTTTCTGGTTTCCGGGTCAAACCTTGCGCACCTGCACCTTGGCGTGCTCGTTGATGCCCATGGCGCCGAAGAACAGCGCCAGGAGGCGGTGTGCGTCAACGAAGTGCACGCTGCGCGATTCGCCCCGGCGCGCCAGCACCCAGTTCAGCAGGTCGCCGGCGGCGATGAAGTCGACTCGGATCAGGCGTGCGCAGGACACGCTCACCACCGGCGCCACGCCGACCTCGCCCTGCAGCTTGCCCAGCGTGGCGCTGATGTCGCCGATGAGCTGGCCCGAAAGCTCGACGTGCGCAACCTCGATGGTGCCGGCGGCGTCGTCGGCCAGGCCCGACTCCTGGAAGCTGGTCGAGACGTCGCTGACCATCGACATCAGCGGGTTGCGCGTGCTCATCGCGCTGCCACTGATGTGCACCGTGCAGCGTGTGGGCTCCCACGACGGCGGGCTCACCTCGTAGGTAACGCAGTAGTCGATGGCGGTCTCGTCGAACTGGTCGGCGCGATTGGCCAGGCGCAACGCGTCAAGCCGCGTCAGCCAGAAGGCCGGATCGGCATCGCGCACGCCAGTGGGGGCCGATTCGGCCAGCACATGGAACAGCATGTCGCCACCGAGCCAGCGCATCTCGAGCTGCTGGCCGGCCCACAGGCGGAAGACTGTCGACAGCTGCATCGCAGCCTCGGCATCCATGAGGCGCAGCGCGCTCCAGTCGAACACCCAGGGCAATGGCATCTGCAGGGTCTGCGAGCGCAGCCGCGCCACGGCCTCGATGTCGAGCAGCTCGGGGCAGACCCAGCCGACGTCACCGCTGAGCA
Organism: Rubrivivax sp.; assembly: GCA_027487585.1. Lineage (GTDB taxonomy): Bacteria > Pseudomonadota > Gammaproteobacteria > Burkholderiales > Burkholderiaceae_C > Rubrivivax. The sequence goes on along the minus strand of JAIYDH010000236.1, from coordinate 2,048 downwards.
CGCTGTTGGCGCCCGACGACGACGGCAGCAACGGCTCGTCGGCCAGCATGTCGGCCACCAGCTTGGGCAGGCTGTACCACTGCGGCGCGCTCCAGCCGAACTGCTGCGCGTAGTCGAGTGCCAGGCTCTCGAAGCGGTGCTGCTGGCCAGTGGCGCGGTACAGGTCGAAAAGCACGAGCCAGGTCTCGGCATGCTGCGAGCGGGCGCCCGAACCGCCCGTGAGTCGCTGCAGAGCCTCTTCGCACTGCGTGAAGTCGGCATTGGCGAAGGCGATGACGGCCTCGTCGAGGTCGGGGTCGTGCATGACCTCGCTCACTTCGACGGCGAAAGGGCTGCTGAAGTCTGTGGCCGGGGCATCCAACGCGGCGTTCGCGTCGGCACGCTCGGCGCGCCTGGAGAACTCGGCCCGCTCCGCAGCGCGCTCATTCGTCTGCGTGGAGCTCGGTGGGGAGTCGAATCTGACCATCGACAAGGGTGCCAGTGGGGGCAGACCCGACACCATCTGCACCGGTGTCGGTGCAGGTGCCGGCGGCAGATGGATGTCGGGCAGCATGTTCGGCTGCGACGTCAGGCCGTGAGCGGCCGGCTTGCGCACCAGGGAGGCCGGTGCGGGGCTGCGGAACTCGTCGCGGGCTGGCCACGAAGTCGAGGTCGCACTCGGCCGCGCCGCCGCCGGCGTGCCATGGGCGGCCATCGGCACCGCAGCGGGTGCCGCCGGCGGGACGGCGCCGGCGCCGCCTGTGCTTTCGAGCGGGCCGCGTCGCGGCGAGCTTGTGAAGCCGTTCTCGCCCACCATCTGCTGCTCGATCTCGTCGATCTTCGCCTTGACGCCGGCGGGGCGACGAGCCGCCTCGGACTGCCGGGCCCCGGAGTCATCGAGGCGCGACGAGGTGCCCAGCGCCGCCAGTTGCTCGGGCGACAGGCCTTCGCGGCGCACCTTGCGCAGCATGTCGAACTCGCGCTTGCGCACGAAGTCGTTGCGCCGCTTGCGCTCGATCATGGCCTTGAGCTCGCTCTTCTCGAGCTCGAGCTCCTTGGTGTCTTCCTGGCGCGTGCTGAGGTCGGCCCAATCCGTGGCGGGGTTCGCGACGAACCTCACCACTTTGCGGAAGAAGCTCTCGTTCTTCTCTTGCTCGGACATGGTGCAGTGATCGTACCTCGCGCCCGAGACGCCCCGGACATGAAGGAGCCGGCCCCGCGGGCCGACCCCAGCGCAGGGATTCAGTCGCCGAACATCTTCTGCTTCATCTCGCGGCGCTGTTGCGCCTCGAGCGAGAGCGTGGCCGTCGGTCGCGCCATCAGGCGCTGCAGGCCGATGGGCTCGCCGGTCTCGTCGCAGAAGCCGTAGTCGCCGTTGTCGAGGCGGGCCAGGGCCTGTGCGATCTTCTTCAGCAGCTTGCGCTCACGGTCGCGCGTGCGCAACTCCAGGGCGTGCTCTTCCTCGATCGTGGCGCGGTCCACCGGGTCCGGCACGATGGAGGTGTCCTCGCGCAGGTGCTCGGTGGTTTCGCCTGCGCTCGACAGCAGGTCGGCCTTCTGCTGCTCCAGGCGGGCGCGGAAGAAGTCAAGCTGCTTGTCATTCATGTACTCCGTCTCCGGCATGGCCAGCAGTTCGGCCTCGGAGAGCGCGCGGCCCGCCTTGGACTTCCAGGCGTTGACCAGCTTCGGATCTTTGGGGGCAGCTTTGAAATCGGCCGTTTCGGGCATCGTTCGGGATGAAGTCTTGGCGGCCGGGCCGAAGCGCTCGGCGAAGCCGTGTTTGGCGCCGGGGATCGGCGAGAAGGCGGGGGGCACGTCCTTGGCAGCGATCTTGGGCTCGGCCTTGGACGAGGCCGATTTGCCGCCCGAGCGAGGCGCGGCGGCCTTGGTCGGGGCGGCCTTGGCGGCGGGTTCGGGTGCGACGGCTGTCTTCGCGGGAACGGCGGCCGCTGCGGGCGCCTTGGCGGCAGGGCCGGTCTTGCTGGCGGCCGCTGCCTTGGCTGGTGGCTTGCTCACGGGGACCTCCTCCCCTTTCGGGAACGTCCTGGAATCGCTTATTCGGGAGGGGT
>JAIYDH010000051.1 GCA_027487585.1 Rubrivivax sp. | reverse complement strand
TGCCGCGTGATGATGGTCTCTTCGCCGCGCTCGGCACGGGCGATGAGCTCCGACAGGTGTGTCTTCGCCTCGAACAGACCCACGGATTCCATGGCTCGCCCCGGGTTGGTTGAATCAACCAGATTGTAGGTGCTGAGCTCGGTCGCGCGGCTGCTGCGTGCCGGCTACAGTGCCGCGCTCCCGCCGCTCTTCGAGGCCCGACACGATGGACACCCCGACCGCCCCTCCCTCCCCTCTGGCCCTGCTCGCCGACCCCGGCCTGCTGCGCACCGAAGCCCTGATCGGCGGCGAGTGGCTCAGCGCCAACGACAGCAGCGCCCGCTTCGCGGTGACCGACCCCGCCACCGGCGCCGAACTCGCCCAGGTGGCCAACTGCGGCGCGGTGGAGGCCGCCGCCGCCATCAGCGCCGCCGAACGCGCCTGGCCGCTGTGGCGCGCGCGCACGGCCAAGGAGCGCCACGCCGTGCTGATGCGCTGGTTCCAGCTCATCGTGCAGCACGCCGACGACCTGGCGCGCCTGATGACGGCCGAGCAGGGCAAGCCGCTGGCCGAGGCGCGCGGCGAGGTGGTCTACGGCGCCAGCTTCATCGAGTGGTTCGCCGAAGAGGGCCGCCGGCTCTATGGCGAAACGATTCCGAGCACCGACGCCAACAAGCGCTACCTGGTGCTGAAGCAGCCCATCGGCGTGTGCGCGGCCATCACGCCGTGGAACTTTCCGATCGCCATGATCACGCGCAAGGTGGCGCCGGCGCTGGCGGCGGGCTGCCCTGTCGTCATCAAGCCGGCCGAGCAGACGCCGCTGTCGGCGCTGGCACTGGCCGAGCTGGCACAGCGCGCCGGCATGCCGGCGGGCGTGCTGAACCTGCTGCCGGCCGACGCGGCGCGCTCCGTCGACATCGGCCAGGTGCTGTGCACCAGCGATGTCGTGCGCCACCTGTCGTTCACCGGCAGCACCGAGGTCGGCCGCATCCTGATGCGGCAGTGCGCCGGCACGGTGAAGAAGCTGAGCCTGGAGCTTGGCGGCAACGCGCCCTTCATCGTGTTCGACGACGCCGACATCGATGCGGCGGTGGAAGGCGCCATCGCCAGCAAGTACCGCAACGCCGGGCAGACCTGCGTGTGCGCCAACCGCCTGTACGTGCAGGCCGGTGTGCACGACGTGTTCGTGGAGAAGCTGGCCGCGCGTGCCGCGGCGCTGAAGGTCGGCAACGGCTTCGAGCCCGGCGTGGCCGTGGGACCGCTGATCGACGAGGCCGCCATGGCCAAGGTGCAGGAGCACGTGGCCGACGCGCTGGCCAAGGGCGCGCATGTCGTCACCGGCGGTGCCGCGCAGGAGGGCAGCAAGAGCTTCTTCACGCCCACGGTGCTGGCCGGCGTGACGGCCGAGATGCGCTGCGCGAAGGAAGAGACCTTCGGCCCGGTGGCGCCGGTGTTCCGCTTCGAGACCGAGGCCGAGGCCATCGAGCTGGCCAACGCCACGGAGTTCGGCCTGGCGAGCTATTTCTACAGCCGCGACATCGGCCGCGTGTTCCGCGTCGCCGAGGCGCTGGAGTACGGCATGGTGGGCATCAACACCGGGCTCATCAGCACGGCCGAGGTGCCGTTCGGCGGCGTCAAGCAAAGCGGCCTCGGCCGCGAAGGCGCGCGCCAGGGCATGGACGACTACGTCGAGCTGAAGTACCTCTGCCTCGGCGATGTGCTGAAGTAGTCAGTGGCCGTTGGCGTCGGTCTTCGTGCCTTCGCTCAGCGTGTGCACGTGGCCGGCGTCGTCGTCGGCCGCGCGCAGCGCACGGATGGCGGCACTGGCGCCCTGCATCAGCAGGCCCAGGTCGGTGCCCACGGCCATGAACTCGAAGCCCATCGCGCGGTAGCGCGTGGCGGCCTCGGCGGTGGCGCCCAGCGTGCCGATGGGCATGCCCAGCGCCTTGGCGCGGCGTGCGGCGTCGGTCATCGCGGCCATCACCGCCGGGTGCGTGAAGTGGCCGACATGGCCCATCGCGGCCGACAGGTCGGCAGGGCCGATGAAGAGCGCGTCCACGCCCGGCACCGCCGCGATGGCTTCGAGCTGCGCCAGCGCTTGCGGTGTTTCGAGCTGCACGATCACCGCCACGCCCTTGTTGGCGTGGCGCAGGTAGTCGGGCGTGGTGCCAAAGCGCGAGGCGCGCGTCGCGCCCGCCATGCCGCGCACGCCCTCGGGCGGGTAGCGCGTCGCCGCCACGGCGCGCGCAGCCTCGGCGGCGTCCTGCACGAACGGGAACAGCACCGTCTGTGCGCCGGCATCGAGCACACGCTTCACCACCACGGCGTCGTTCCAGGGCACGCGCACCACCGGCACCATCTTCGTGTTGCCAACAGCCTGCAGCAGGTGCACCACCTCCATCAGGTCGGCCGGGGCGTGCTCCATGTCGATCACGCCCCAGTCGAAGCCGGCGTGGCCCAGGGCCTCGGCCACCAGCGGGCTGGCGCTGGAGATCCAGGTGCCGATCGGCGCACGCGCGCCGCGGGCCTTGAGCAGGTGGCGGAAAGGGTTCATCGGTTCGTCCTGGCTTGGCGTGTCGGCAAGGCCTGCATTGGGCACCCCGGCCCGGCGGTGATCAACGCGGACTGACCCCGAGCCGCAGCACCACGCGCTCGCGCCACCACATGGCGGCGATGGCGCAGAAGCCGAACACGAAGATCAGCGCGCCCCACCATTCGGTGACGTTCTCCACGCGCCCCTTCAGCGGCTCGCCGAAGGCCGCCGCGACGATCGCGTTGCCCAGTCCCAGCAGCACCAGCGTGCTGGCCAGCGCCACCATCGCGTGCTCCAGCCCGCGCGGCATGAACAGCCGCCGCACGCGCACCAGCGCCTGCACGGCGTTGCCGGTGAGCAGCAGGTTCAGGCAGGTGAAGCCGAAGTAGGCCACGGTGCCGTACTGGCGCAGCCAACGGTAGATGGGGCCCTCGGTGCCGAGGAAGCTGCCGTACACCACCAGCGCGATGCCGGCCACCACGCCCAACGGCGCGATCCAGGCCACGCCGCGGCCGGCCGCGCCGCACTGAATCAGCCAGCGTGCCACCGCCACCCACACCAGGGCCTGCAAGGTGGCCGCCGGCAGCATCAGGGCGCGGAACAGGATGTTGGGCAGCTCGTAGCGGGCGGCGCGGCTGATCGAGGTGCAGCCGTCCCAGAAGGGGTTGCAGGCTGGCACCAGGCCTTGCTGCATCGACAGGCTGGCCGCCAGCACCGTGGCCACCAGCGGCAGCAGCCCGGCCAGCAGGGCCACTGGCCACAAAGGCAGCGCGCCGGGTTCGCGGTTGGGCAGGCCGGCCATTGATCAGAGCCTGCGCACCACGCCGAGGTTCAGGCCCCAGCCGTTGCGATCGCGCACCAGCGGGCTGGCTGCCGACGGGCCCACCAGGCGCGACACGCTGCTGCCGTAGAACACCGCCCAGCGGCTGCCGAGCTCGGTGCGCCCGCCCAGCGACAGGCCCACATCGCGCAGCCCCGCGCCCGGCGTGTAGACGGCGTAGCCGCTGTTCGCCGACTGCTCGGGCGTGATGCCGAAGTAGTTTTGTTGCCAGCGGCTGCCGCCGAAGCCCATCGAGGCGCCGGCGCCCACCGTGGTGGTGGGCGAGAGGCGCCAGTCGCGGCCGGCGTTGACCTCGCCTTGCCAGCCACCGCCGCGGCCCAGTGCGTCGGTGGTCAGCGCACTGCCGGCGCGCCAGCCGCCGTCGAAACGGTAGCCCAGCGACAGGCGCACGCGCAGCGTGCCGCGCACGTCGCCCAGGCCGCGCAGGTCTGCGCTCGCGCCTTCGTCGCGGCCGCTGTCCCAGCGCAAGCCGAGGCTGGAGCGCCAGCGTGCGCTGCGCACCAGCTCCACCCGCAGGCCGCCCTGGGTAGCGGCGCCTTCGCTGCGCACGGCAAAGGCGCTGCGGCTGGCCAGGCTGACACGGCCCCAGCGCACGGCAAAGCCCGGCTGCACGTTGACGCCGATGCGCGACGCGCCCGCAAACTCGGGGCCGACGCTGGCCACCGCACCGGCTGCTGCGGCCCAGCGGCGCGCCGGCTCGGCGGCCACAGGCCCGGGCTCAGCGGCCTCGGGCTCGACGGCGCTGGCGGTCTGCGCCGTGGCTTCGGCGCCGGCCAGCAGCGCGGCGGCGACCCATCCGGGCTTCTTCATCGACCGCGCCATGTTCAGGCGTTGTCGTTGGCAGCCGCCCCCCCGAGCCGGTGCACGGTGGCGCCCAGGCCCTTGGGGCCGACCGTCACCACCGAGGCCGCCTGCGCCAGTGCACGCTGCAACAAGGCTTGCGCGTCTTTGCCATGGTCCGGGTACAGCGCCAGACCGACGTGCGCCACCACGCGGCAGGGCTGCCCGGCCACCGAGAGCGGCAGCTCCAGCGACTTCACGAGCTTGGAGGCCACGCGCTCGCCGTCGTTCTTGCTTTCGAGCCGGCCCAGCAGCACGCCGAAGGCCTCGGGGGTGATCGAGGCCACCACGTCGCTGGCGCGCAGGCCGCCGCGCAGCCGCACCGCCACCTTGCGCCGCAACACGTTGCCGGCCTCGGCGCCCAGGCGCTGCGCGGCCTGCGCGAAGCCGTCGACGCGCAGCACCAGCAGCACCATCGGTGCCGGCTCGCGCTCGCGCAGCGCCAGCAGCTGCGTCATGTGCTCGAGCAGCTGCGCCTGGTGCGGCAGCCCGGTGGCCAGATCGGTGGCGTAGGCGGTGCGCGCCGCCTGCTCGACGCGCTTGCGCCACACCGCCTGGCGCAGCGCCCGAGCGGTGGACGGCGCGTCGTCGGCCAACAGCACGGCCTCGGTGCCGAGCCGCAACAAGGCGGTCTCCTCAGAAACGGCCTCGTCATCGGTGTGCACGACCAAGGCGCTGTCATGCGCCATCGACGCCAGCGTCGGGTGGCGGGACAGGCCCGCCAGCGCCACCGCGTCGGGTGCACGCCACAACACAGCGTCGGCGCTGGCCCCGTGGCGGGGGGTGTCGTAGGCCTCCCAGCCCAGGGCACACAGCGCGTCCAGCCGCTCGCGGCACCAGGAAGCCGTGCCGTCTGCGCCGAGCACCTGCAGGGTAAGGGTTTCGCCGTCGACCATCTGGCGATGATGCAGCAAGGCGTCAACGCACTGACAGCAGGCCCTACAGCGCCAGCACCATCATGTCTCCATCTTCAGGTGCCTTCGATGCCCTTCGTCCACCGCCTCATCGTCACCACCGTGGCCGCCGGCCTGGCCCTTTCGACCCTGCCGCTGTAGGCGCAACTGTCCGCGCAGCTCGACAGCGGACTGATCCGCACCGAGCAAGTGGCCGCTGCCGCCGCACCCGTGGCTGCCGCCGTGCAGGGCAACCACGCGCGCCTGCTGGCCACGCTGGCCGCCGTAAGTGCCGCCCGGCCCTGAAATGATGAAGCCCGCGCGGGGCGGGCTTCGTGGCGGCGTTCGTGGAGCGGGTGAAGGGAATCGAACCCTCGTATGAAGCTTGGGAAGCTGCCGTTCTGCCATTGAACTACACCCGCCGCGGCGCGCGAGTGTAGCGCCGGAGACGGCGCGCCGCCGCACCACTACAGCTTCGAGGCCTCACCGTGGAACGGGCTCTGGTAGGTGATCAGGATCTGCTCGCGCGCCGGCGTGCCGGTGCTGCGGGGCTGAAAGCTCGAGCTCAGGTCGATCAGCGCCGGCCCGGTGCGCCAGCGCGCCACCGCCGTGCTGGCGCCGGCGTCGTGTTGCAGGTCGGTGTACTCGGGGCCGCCGTAGCGTTGCGACAGCAGCCGGCGCATGACGCGGTGGTGGTCGCTCCAGCGCGGCTCGTCGAGGCGGCCGTGCTCGGCCGTGTGGCTGAGGCTGACGCGCACCAGGCGGCGATCGGTGGCGTCGAGGTGCAGCTTCAGCACGAAGGGCACGCCGGCCACCTCGTAGTGCGGCACGGTCGGCGACTCGCACAACTCGCCCAGGCGCTGCGCCTGTGCGAGCGCGGCGGCGTCGCAGGACGCGGGCTCCAGGC
>JAIYDH010000203.1 GCA_027487585.1 Rubrivivax sp. | reverse complement strand
GCGGCGTCGTCGGCGGCCTCGCGGGCCACGCGGCGCATCGCCTCGGGCGTGGCCATCGCGGCCACGGTGAGGGCAAAGCCTTCGAGGTACTTCAGCAGGCTGCCGGCGTGGGCGTTGGCATGGAACCAGGCGGCCAGGCCGGCCTCGGTGTCGACCGGCAGCGGCAGGCCGCGCGCCAGGGCCAGCTCGCGCAGCGTGGCCACACGCAGGCCGCCGTCCAGGTGCTCGTGCAGCAGGACCTTGGGGACGAGGCGGGCGAGTTCAGCGGCGTCAGGGCCGCCAGCGGGCATCGGTGAGCTCATGCACCCGATGCTAGCGAGGGCCATGCCGGGGGTCTCAGGCGATCAGGCGATCAGGCCATCAGCCGCAACTCTGCAGCGGGGGCAGCGTCGCCACGCTGCCCAGCGGCAGCGGACCCAGCAGCACCGTGCCGGTGCCGTCGCGCAGCGTCACCACCAGCGTGCTGCCGCTCACCTGCACCTCGGCGCGCGCCGGCCGCGCGGGGTTGCCATCGAGCTCGCCTTCGAAGTGCAGCGGGCTGCCCTGCATGCCGTTCCACCGGCCGCTGAACCGCAGCAGCGGGCAAGCCCGGGTGACGCGCAGCCGCGGCCCTTCGAGCACGGCCTGCACCTGGCGGCCGTCGCTGCCGTCGCCATGCAAAGACGGTGTCGGCAGCGCGCTGGTCAGCGCGGGCGACAGCGGGGGCTCGAGCCCGGTGCCCGATCCGCCCACGCCCGGCCCGCATCCGGCCAGGGCTGCGGCACCCGCGCTGCCGGCCAGCAGCAGCAGCCAGCGGCGCCTACCCGAGCATGGGGCGTGGTTCATGGTGATTCCTGTTCGCTGTAGAAATAGACACCGAAACGCGCACGGTGGCGGCGGGTGTCGGCGGGCGCCTCGGTGGCATCGGCATCGAATCGCGCCTGCGCCTCGGCCATGACGATCGCGAAGGCACGCTTCCAGGCCTCCACCGAGACGTCGTGCAGCCGCTCGGCCGACGCGGCCGTGATCTCGTCGACGAACACCGCTTGCTCCAGGTAGCCACCGGGCCGCGTGCGCACACCCGAGAGGTTGGCCACCGCGGCGGCGGCGTGGTCGTGCAAGTTCTGCGCGCTGAGCCACAGCGCCTCGTCGAAGCCCGCTTGCGGGGCAAAGCCGCTGCGAGCGAGCACGAGGCCCTCGGCGGCTTCTTCGAGCACGCCCAGGCGCAGCAGTTCGTCGAGCACGGCTTTGGGCCGCACGTCGCGACTGACACCTTCGACGAGGGCATCGAAGCCGACGACGCCGGCGCGGCTGTCGCGCGGCAGCACGCGCAGCGAGCCGTCGGCGTGGCGGAAGGCGGCGTCGTGCATCCAGCGCGCCACCACCTGCGCCGCCAGGCCCAGCGTGGGCGGCGGCGCACTGGCGGGCTCGGCGGCGGCGCCGCGCGTGAGCGTGCGCACGTCGCGCCGGTGCACGCCCGACAGCAGCGACACCGCGCTGTCGGTGGCGGCCATGCCGCGCTGCGCCAGCTCGTGCTGCGCCTGGGCCAGGAACACGCGCTTGAGCGCCGCCGTGAACACCGGGTAGGTGACGCCATGGCGCAGCAGCAGCCGCACCAGCGGGCCCAGCAGCGCGAGCACGCGGTCGAGCACCAGAGTGGGCGTGGGCGTGGTCACTCTCGGAAACAGTTGCAAGGGTTGGCGGCGTTGACGCAGCGACTTGGTGTGTGGGATATTGTCCCACGTGCTCGAGATGGGCGCAAGGACAAGGGTGCAGATCGGCGGGTGCCCCGCTTCGAGCCTGACAAGGAGAACTCATGAGTGCGTCAACGAATTCCGGATTCACCCGGGCCTTGCCGGTGAGCCCGCGCCTGGCGCTCGCCGCGCTTCTGGCGCTGCTGCTGGCCGCCTGCGGTGGCGGCGGCGAGCCCACGACACCCGACCCTGAAGGCCGCGCCGGCGCGCTGGCCGCCGCCCGGCCGGGCGAGCTCGCCAGCTGGGCCCAGGGCCGGCTGCGCGCGCTCGACGCCCAAGGCCGCCTGGCCGGTGGCGGCAGCTTTGGCGCGGGCCTCGGCGCGGCGGCGCCGATCAGCGGCGCCGTGGCCGCCCCGCCGCCGAGCAGCCGCACGCTGGTGCAGGAAGACGGTGTCGACGAGGCCGACCTGCTGCGCAGCAGCGGCAGCACGCTGCACGCGCTGACGCGCAGCGCCGACGGTGGCCTGGTGCTGATCGCGCAGTCGATGGGTGCTGCCGGGCGACTCGGCGAGCCCGTGCACGTGCCGCTGGCGCGCGACGACGCCTGGCTGCAGCCCGAAGGCCTGATGGCGCGCAGCGACGGGCAGGCGCTGGTGGCCGTGTCGCGCCGCCAGGAGGCCCTGGCCGGCAGCGCGCTGTGCCCCGATTGCGTGTCGATCGCCCCGATGTGGCTGAAGCAGGGCGTGCAGCTGCAGCACATCGACACCCGCGACGCCGCGCGTCCGGTGGCCGGTGCGCGGCTGTCCTTCGAGGGCTCGCTGGTCGACGCGCGCCGCGTCGGCGACACGCTGGTGGTGGTGGCCGTGCACCGGCCGATGCTGCAGGCGCAGGCCCTGCCGGCCACAGCCACGCCGGGCGAGCGCACCGCGGCGATCGCCCGCCTGAGCGCCGACGAGCTGCTGCCGCGCCTGCGCCGCAACGGCGGCGCCGCGCAGCCGCTGCTGCGCGACACCGACTGCTGGCTGCAGCCCGACAACGGCTCGCTCGCGGTGCAGCTGACCACCGTGACGCTGGTCGACCTGACCAGCCCCGATCTGCCGCAGCGCACGCGCTGCTTTGCCGGCGGCACCGAGGCCGTGTACCTGACGACACGCAACCTCTGGCTGGCCACGACCCGCAGCACGCCGCTGATGGAGAGCTTCAGCCTCGTGGCGGTGCCGCCGCCGCGCACCGACGTGCACCAGTTCGCACTCGATCCCACCGGCACCGGCGGCCTGGCCTGGCGCGGCTCGGCCGAAGTCGAGGGCCATCTCGGCTGGGACAGCACCCGCATGAGCTACCGCCTGAGCGAACACGAAGGCCATCTGCGCGTGCTCACCTACACGGGCAACGAGGGCTGGGCCACGCCCGCCGATGCCGGTGCGCGCCGGCCCTCGCCGGCGCGCCTGACGGTGCTGCGCGCCGACAGCGCCGCGGCCAGTGCCAACGGCCGCACGCTGAGCACGGTGAGCGTGTTGCCCAACGAGCGCCGGCCGGCGGCCATCGGCAAGCCCGGCGAGCAGGTGTATGCGGTGCGCTTCGTGGGTGCGCGGGGCTACGTCGTCACCTTCCGCCGCATCGATCCGCTGTATGTGCTCGACCTGGCCGACGCCACCGATCCCCGCGTGGCCGGCGAGGTCGAGCTGCCCGGCTATGCCGAGACGCTGCTGCCGCTGCCCGAAGGCCTGCTGCTGGGCCTGGGCCGCGCCGCCGACACCGAGGGCCGCGTGCAGGGCCTGCAGCTGACGCTGTTCGACGTGGCCGACGCCACCGCGCCACGCGTGCTGCGCTCGCTCACGCTGGGCGAGGCCGGCAGCGCCAGCGCGCTGGAGCAGTCACGCCACGGGCTGGCCATGCGCCTGGACGCCGCGCCCGGCGGCGCCGTGGCCCGGCTGGCACTGCCGGTGGTGCTGAGCCAGGGGCCCTTCAGCGGCTTCCAGTTTGGTCTGCAGACCTTCGAAGTCGACACAGCCACGCGCAGCCTGGTGCTGCGCGACCTGAAAGGCGCCACAGCCGGCACCGGCCATCGCGCACTGCGCGAAGAGCGCGCGCTGCTGATGGGCGCGCAGGTGGTGCACCTGCGCGAGGGCGCGCTCGAGGCCTACGACTGGTAGGCCTTCAGCTGAGCTCCCACCCCGGCATGCCGGTCTGCCACATGACGAAGGCAAAGGTGTCGGCCCGCTCGTCGAGCACCTGCGCCTTGGTGTCGCCGATGCCGTGGCCGGCCTCGTAGTCCAGCCGCACCAGCACCGGCTTGCCGCTGGTGCTGGCGGCCATCAGGCG
>JAIYDH010000009.1 GCA_027487585.1 Rubrivivax sp. | reverse complement strand
TCAGGCCGGTGGCGATGACGGTCACGCGCAGCTGGTCGCCCAGGCTTTCGTCGTAGGCGGTGCCGTAGATCACGTGCGCGTCGTCGGCGGCGTAGCGGCGGATGGTGTTCATCGCGTTGCGGCTCTCGGCCAGCTTGAAGGTCTGCTTGCTCGCGGCAATCAGCACCAGCACGCCGCGCGCACCCGACAGATCAATGCCCTCCAGCAGCGGGCAGGCCACGGCGGCTTCGGCCGCCTTGGTGGCGCGGTCCGGGCCGCCGGCCACGGCCGTGCCCATCATCGCCTTGCCGGGCTCGCTCATCACCGTCTTCACGTCCTCGAAGTCCACGTTCACGAGGCCGGGGATGTGGATGATGTCGCTGATGCCGCCCACGGCGTTTTTCAGCACGTCGTTGGCGTGCGCGAAGGCCTGCTCCTGCGTGACGTCGTCGCCCATCACCTCGAGCAGCTTCTCGTTGAGCACCACGCATCAGAGCGAAGCGCTGAGCTGAGCGGCGGCCGGAGGCCGTCCGTTCGAGCGGCCGGTGAGCACTGGGCCTGTGTTCGGCCTCAAGGCAACGGCTTCAGACCAAGCTCCTTCAAGAACTGGTTGTGCTTGGTCGCCTCGGCCCCGCCGCGGAACAACACGCCGTGCGGCAGGATGATGGCCATCACCCCTTCGTCCTTCAGGAAGTGAAAGCCGTGCAGCAGGAACGCAAAGTCCGCCGCCGACTTGGGCGCCAGGCCGTGGTTCTTGAAGCGCACGTCGTCGGCCAGCGCTTCGCTGTTCTCCCAGCGGTAGCTGAAGGGCGGGTTGGCCACGACGGCATCGAAGGCCGGCTTACGGGCCGGGTTCAGCTCGCGCAGCATCTCCCAGTCGTTGGTGAGCGTGTCGCCGTGGAAGATCTCGAACTCGGTGTCCTTCACCCCGTGCAGCAGCATGTTCATGCGTGCCAGGTTGTAGGTGGTGATCCATCACGCCGAATTCAGCCGAATTGGTCAGCACGCGCTCCAGTTCTTCATCTCGATTCTTTCGCTTGCTGCGCGTGGCCAGCTGATTCAGCGGTACCAACTTCCAGTTACCAGCCTCCCGAAACTCCGGGAACCGCAGCCTGGGCACGAACCGCTGGCCTTCACTCATCGTCCGCACCCTCATGCCCCGCCAGCAGCTCATGCAGCCTGGCCGCAATCAAGCGCTTGTCCGGCAACTGCAACTGGTACTGCGCCACGAGCGCAGGCGACAGGCTGCGCGACATCGCGTACTCCACCACCTCGTCGTCCTTGTCGCGGCACAGCAGCACGCCGATGCTGGGGTTCTCGTGCGGCTTCTTCACGTCGCGGTCCAGTGCTTCCAGGTAGAAGCTGAGCTGGCCCATGTGCTCGGGCTTGAAGGGCCCCACCTTCAGCTCGAAGGCCACCAGCGCCGAGAGCCCGCGGTGGAAGAACAGCAGGTCGATGAAGAAGTCTTGGTTGCCCACCTGCAGGCGGAACTCTTCGCCCACGAACAGGAAGTCACGGCCCAGCTCCAGCACGAAGGCCTTCATGTGCTGCACCAGGGCGCGCTGCAGGTCGCTTTCGCTGTGCGGCTCGGGCAGGCCCAGGAACTCGAGCACGTAGCGGTCTTTGAAGACCTGGCCCGTGGCGGGCTGGATTTCTCTCAGCGCTGCTGAGAGTTTTGCGGGCGCAGCCACCGTTCGCTCGTAGGTGCTGGTGCTGATCTGCCGGTCCAGCTCGCGCAGCGTGTAGCGGTCCTTGGCAGCCAGCGCCAGGTAGAAGCACCGCTCCTCCACCGTCTTGCACCGCGAGAAGATGGCCAGGTTGTGCGACCAAGGCAGTTCTCTCACCAGCGGCGAGAGTCCTTCATCACCCTCGTAGGCCTCGTAGAACTGCTTCATGCGCCAGAGGTTCTTGTCGCTGAAGCCCTTGATGGTGGGGTCTGCGCGCGAGATGTAGCGCGCCAGCTCGGCCACCACGCCCTTGCCCCAGCCGCCTTGCGCCACCTTGTGGCTCAAGGTTTGCCCAACGCGCCAGTACAAATCGATCAAGGCGGTGTTGGCCTGTGCAAAGACACGCAGCCGCGTTTGCTGGATGTGGCCCAGCACTTCTGAGAAATCTTTGCTGTAGGGGGCTGGCAGGTCACTCATAGGCGCTCAGCCCCGCAATCTCTCGCCCCTGAGCACGCTTGCGCAGCAGTGGGGCCACGTCGGCCATCAAGGCAGCCTCCGCCTGCGCACGCGCCTTCCAGCTCAGCTGCAAGGGCGCCATCAGGTCGCTCAAGGCGTCGCTGTCCAGGATCAGCCGTTGCAGCACGCCATCCACCAACCCCTGAAGCGCGGCAGCCGACAGCGAGTGCTTCGTCGCAATGGCTGCCACCTCAGTGCTGTCCTTCTGCTTCTTGAACCGGATATAGCCCTCGCGGATGAAGGCGTTGCGGTCGCGCAGCGTGCGGGCGGCGGTGTACACATCGGAAGTGCAGATCTCTTCCAGCAGGCGCGCAAACTCGCCGTCGGACAGGTGCACCCTGTTGAGCGCCTCGAACTTCTCTCGGAAGTTGCGCTGCAGGCTGGCGCGGTCGCGGATGTCGGGCCGGTACTCGTACTTCAGCGCCTGAAGTTTGCCGATGAAGCCGTACTCGACATGCTCTTCCTTCACGCCCTGGCTGGGCGGCGCGGGCGCTGGGTCGTAGGTGTGCTTCGATGAGGGCATGGGTGAGCAGCGGGTGCTGTTCTCAAGGTGGCGATGCGCTCAAGAAGACGAGGGTCGTTGTGGACATCGATTCTGCCGTGGCACCCAGCCAGAACAAAGGCGGCCCACGGGCCGCCTTTGTTTGTGGGCTTGAAGGGATCAGTCCGCCTGCTTGCGCAGAAACGCCGGAATCTCGATCTCGTCCATGCCGTTGTTCACCAGCGCATCCACCTTGGCCGCCGCGTGCGTGCGGTTGGTGCGCCACACGCTCGGGGTGTTGAGGCCTTCGTAGCTGTGCGCTGCCGGTGCGGCCTGCACGCTGCCCTGGCCCGGGCTGCCGGCGCTCAGGGTGGCCGAGGCGGGGGCCGGCGCGGCCGGGGTCAGCGGCGTGTTCAGCACCGGCAGGTTGTCGGTGCCGGTGCGCGGCATGGCCTGCGGGTGGTGTTGCGGCGCGTGCACCAGTGTCATCGGCGGCGGCGTCTGTGCCTGGCGGGCGCGCGCGCTGCTCAGGCCCGTGGCGATGACGGTCACGCGCAGCTGGTCGCCCAGGCCTTCGTCGTAGGCGGTGCCGAAGATCACGTGCGCGTCGTCGGCCGCGTAGCGCTTGATGGCGTTCATCGCGTTGCGGCTCTCGGCCAGCTTGAAGGTCTGCTTGCTCGCGGCAATCAGCACCAGCACGCCGCGCGCACCCGACAGATCAATGCCCTCCAGCAGCGGGCAGGCCACGGCCGCCTCGGCCGCCTTGGTGGCGCGGTCGGGGCCACCGGCCACGGCCGTGCCCATCATGGCCTTGCCGGGCTCGCTCATCACCGTCTTCACGTCCTCGAAGTCCACGTTCACGAGGCCGGGGATGTGGATGATGTCGCTGATGCCACCCACGGCGTTTTTCAGCACGTCGTTGGCATGCGCGAAGGCCTGCTCCTGCGTGACGTCGTCGCCCATCACCTCGAGCAACTTCTCGTTGAGCACCACGATCAGGCTGTCGACGTTGGCCTCGAGCTCGGCCACGCCGTCGTCGGCCTGCTTGCCGCGGCGCTTGCCCTCGAAGTCGAAGGGCTTGGTCACCACGCCCACGGTCAGGATGCCCAACTCCTTGGCCGCGCGCGCGATCACCGGTGCCGCGCCCGTGCCGGTGCCGCCGCCCATGCCGGCAGTGATGAACAGCATGTGCGCGCCCGCGATGGCTTCTTTGATGCGCTCCACCGCCTCGTCGGCGGCGACGCGGCCCATCTCCGGCTTGCTGCCAGCGCCCAAGCCCGTCTTGCCCAGTTGCACCAGCATGCCGGCGCTGCTGCGCTGCAGGGCCTGTGCATCGGTGTTGGCGCAGATGAACTCCACGCCCTGCACGCCTTGCGAAATCATGTGCTCGACGGCGTTGCCGCCGCCACCACCAACGCCGATCACCTTGATCTGCGTGCCTTGTTCGAACTCGTCGATCATTTCGATGGGCATGTGAGCCTCCTGGGAAAAGTTGCAGTTGCCTGTATGAGGAAGGAATTCCGGGCTTCTTGTGGTGACCGTGTTGTGTGCCGTCGTCGGACGTGTCGGTTCGTCATGAGCCCTCTCTTCAGAAATTGCCGAGAAACCAGTCTTTGGCGCGGCCGACCAGGTTCTTCACCGAGCCGGCCTGTGCCGCCGCCTTGTGCCCGCGCGTGCGGGCGATGCGCGCCTCTTCCAGCAGGCCCATCACGGTGGCGCTGCGCGGGCTGGCCACCATGTCGGCCAGCGAGCCGCCGTAGAGCGGCAGCCCCTTGCGCACCGGCTTGAGGAAGATGTCTTCCCCCAGCTCCACCATGCCGGGCATCACCGCGCTGCCGCCGGTGATGACGATGCCGCTGGACAGCAGCTCTTCATAGCCGCTTTCGCGAATGACCTGGTGCACGAGGCTGAAGATCTCTTCCACGCGCGGCTCGATCACGCCGGCCAGCGCCTGCTTGTTCAAGAGGCGCGGCGCGCGGTCGCCCAGGCCCGGCACCTCGACCATCGCGGAAGGATCTGCCAGCAGCTGCTTGGCCACGCCGTGCTCGAGCTTGATCTCCTCGGCGTCTTTCGTGGGCGTGCGCAGCGCCATCGCGATGTCGCTGGTGATCAGGTCGCCGGCGATGGGAATGACGGCCGTGTGGCGCACGCTGCCGTCGGTGTAGATCTGCACGTCGGTGGTGCCGGCGCCGATGTCGACCACGGCCACGCCGAGCTGCTTTTCATCGTCCGTCAGCACCGCGCTGGCACTGGCGCTCGGGTTCAGCACCAGGCGCTCCACCTCCAGGCCGCAGCGGCGCACGCACTTCAGGATGTTCTCGGCCGCGCTGCCGGCGCCGGTGACGATGTGCACCTTCACCTCGAGGCGGCTGCCGCTCATGCCGATGGGCTCTTTCACCTCGTGCCCGTCGATGATGAACTCTTGCGGCTCCACCAGCAGCAGCCGCTGGTCGTTGGGGATGTTGATGGCCTTGGCGGTTTCGACCACGCGCGCCACGTCGGTGGGGGTGACCTCGCGGTTGTCGCGCACGATCACCATGCCGGTGCTGTTGAGGCCGCGGATGTGGCTGCCGGTGATGCCGGTGTAGACGGACGTGATCTTGCAGGCGGCCATCATCTCGGCCTCTTTCAGCGCCTGCTGGATGCTGGCCACGGTGGCGTCGATGTTGACGACGACGCCCCGCTTCAGGCCATGCGTGGGCGCCACGCCCAGGCCCGCGAGGCGCAGCTCGCCGTCCACCACTTCGGCGGCCACGACCATGATCTTGGCGGTGCCGATGTCCAGGCCGAACACCATGTCCTTGTATTCCTTGGCCATGTGGGTGTTCCTCGTGATGTCAGTTCGTCGCGCCGGTGGCGGGGCCTGAGCCCGTGCCGGCACTGGATGTCGGGGCGCCGCCGGCGGCTGCCCCCGGGGATGTCGTCACGCCGCGCAGCCGCAGGGCATAGCCGCCGCTGTGGCGCAGGTCGGCGTGCTGCAGCGGGGCGCGCCAGCGCGCGTTGGCGGCAGCGAAGGTGCGCACGAAGCGCTCGGTGCGCGCCACGATCTCGTCGCTGCTGCCACCGCCGAGCTCCATGCTGGCGCCGCTGTCGAAGCCCAGCCGCCACGAGCCGCGGCCCGAGAGGTGCATCGAGCTGATCTGCAGGTCGTGCCGCGCCAGCAGCGGCTGCAGCTGGCGCAGCAGCGCCAGCATCTCGGCCGCGCGCGTTTCGGGGCCGCTCAGCAGCGGCAGGCTTTCGTCGTCGACATCTCCGACGTTGGCATCGAAAACCTCGCCGTGGCTGTTGACGAGGCGGCCGGTGTCGGCCACTTCGGCGGCGTCGGCCGAGGCGTCTTCGCCGCCCCACAGCGCGGCCGGGCGGTGCTCTTCCAGGCGCACCACCAGCTTGTCGGGCCACACGCGCCGCACGATGGCGCGTCGTACCCAGGGCACGCTCTCAAACGCCGCGCGGCTGCCTTGCAGGTCGACGCTGAAGAAGTTGCCCGCCAGGCGCGGCGCAGCGTTCGCGCGGATGGTGGGCACGTTGTTGCGCGCCAGGTCGCCGTCGAGCTGGATGGCGCGAATGGGGAACAGCGGGCTGCGCATCAGCCAGGCCCAGGCGGCCACGCCCGCGCCGGCTGCCGCCAGCACGAACACGGCCGCGGCCACGGCGTTCATCAGGCGCACGTCGACCGGCAGCGCCCGGCCCGCGCGCGCAGCAGCGGCTGCGGCGGCGGATGGGGCGGGGCGGCGGAGCGTGGCCATGGTTCCGTTCAGGCCCGGGTGCTGTCGGTCGACGCCTGCGCCAGCAGCAGCAGGCACAGTCGCTCGTAGCTGATGCCGGCCTGGCGCGCCGACATCGGCACCAGCGAGTGGCCGGTCATGCCGGGGCTGGTGTTCATCTCGAGCAGGAAGATCTTGCGATCGCGGGCCCTCAGCATCAGGTCGGCACGGCCCCAGCCGCGGCAGCCCAGGGCGCGGTAGGCGGCCAGCGTCAGGCGCTGCACCTCGGCTTCTTCGTCGGGCGCCAGGCCGCTGGGGCAGCGGTAGCCGGTGTCCTCGGAGAAGTACTTGTGCTCGTAGTCGTAGTTGCCGTCGGGTGCTTCGATGCGCACCACCGGCAGCGCGCGCGCTGCCGCACCCTGGCCCAGCACCGGGCAGGTGAGCTCGATGCCGGTGATGAACTCCTCGCAGAGCACGTCGGGGTCGTACTGGGCGGCCAGCGTCACGGCCTCCTGCATCTGCGAATAGCCCTCGACCTTGCTGATGCCGATGGAGCTGCCCTCGCGCGGCGGCTTCACGATCAGCGGCAGGCCGAGGTCGTCGGGCACGGCAATCACGCGCTCGCGCTGCAGCTCGCCCGGCTGCAGCAGCACCCAGCGCGGCGTGGGCAGGCCCTCGGCGAGCCAGACGCGCTTGGTCATGGTCTTGTCCATCGCGATGCTGCTCGCCATCACGCCGCTGCCGGTGTAGGGCAGCTGCAGCAGCTCGAGCGCGCCCTGCAGCGAGCCGTCTTCGCCGCCGCGGCCGTGCAGCGCGATGAACACGCGCGCAAAGCCCTCATCCTTCAGCGCCTGCAGCGGGCGTTCGGCGGGATCGAAGGCGTGCGCATCCACGCCCTGGCTGCGCAGGGCCTGCAGCACGCCGGCGCCGCTCATCAGGCTGACCTCGCGCTCGGCGCTGCGGCCGCCGGTGAGCACGGCCACCTTGCCCAGCGTGGCGGCGTCGATGGCTTGATCGGGATCGAAGGCTGCGGTCATGCGGCAGCTCCTGAAGAGACGGTGTCGGGTACGGAGTCAGACAGCGCCTGCATCGCCCTCGGCAGCGTGCCGATGGAGCCGGCGCCCAGGGTCAGCAGCACGTCGCCGCTTCGCAGCGTGGCATGCAACTCGGCGGGTAGTGTGGCCAGTTGCGGCACGAAGCGGGCGCCTGGCACGGTGGCGGCCAGGCTCGCGCCATCGGCGCCGGCAATGGGCGCCTCGCCGGCGGGGTAGACCTCGGTGAGCCAGGTGGCGTCGGCCAGCGCCAGCACGCGGCTGAACTCGGCGAAGCAGTCGCGGGTGCGCGTGTAGCGGTGCGGCTGGAAGGCCAGCACCAGGCGCCGGCCCGGGAAGGCGCCGCGCGCGGCGGCGATCACCGCGGCCAGCTCGGCCGGGTGGTGGCCGTAGTCGTCGACCAGCAGGTACTCGCCGCCGCCGGCCGCGCGCAGCGGGCCCAGCTTGGCGAAGCGGCGGCCCACGCCGGCAAAGCGCTCGAAGGCGCGCGCCGCGGCGTCGTCGGGCAGGTGCAGCGCGCGCGCCACCGCCAGTGCCGCCAGCGCGTTGCGCACGTTGTGCTCGCCCGCCAGGTTGAGCGTGAGCGGGAGGTCGTCGCAGCCGGCCTGGCGTGCCGTGAAGCGCATGCGGCCCCCTTCGAGCGCCGCCACGTCCACGGCGCGCAGGTCGGCCTCGGCGTCCAGGCCGTAGGTGGTGACGTAGCGCTCCAGCCGCGGCAGCACGGCGCGCACGCCGGGGTCGTCGGTGCAGACCATTGCACGGCCGTAGAAGGGCAGCCGCGCCACGAACTGCACGAAGGCGTCGTGCAGCCGCTCCAGGCTGTGGCCGTAGGTCTCCATGTGGTCGGCGTCGATGTTGGTGACGACCGACAGCACCGGGCTTAGCTGCAGGAACGAGGCATCGCTCTCGTCGGCCTCGGCCACCAGCAGATCGCCCGCGCCCAGGCGTGCGGCCTGCCCGCGGTCCTTGCCGGCGCTGCGTAGCTCGCCGCCGATCACGAAGGTGGGGTCGGTGCCAGCCTCGGCCAGCACGCTGGCCACGAGCGAGGTGGTCGTGGTCTTGCCGTGTGTGCCGGCAATCGCGATGCCCTGCTTGTGGCGCATCAGCTCGGCCAGCAGCGCTGCGCGCGCCACGATGGGCAGGCGTGCCGCGCGTGCCGCCACCACCTCGGGGTTGCTGGCTTTCACGGCGGTGCTGGTGATCAGCGCCTGCGCGCCGGCGATGTGCGCGGCGTCGTGCCCGATGTGCACCTGCACACCGAGTTTCGCCAGCCGCTCGGTGGTGGCGCTGGCCTGCAGATCGGAGCCGCTGACGGTGTAGCCCAGGCCGGCCATGATCTCGGCCAGCGGGCTCATGCCGGAGCCGCCCACGCCGACGAAGTGGATGTGGTGGACGGCGTGGTTCATGCGCCGCTCCCCGGTTGCCGCGGTCGCTTCGTCGGCATGGGCCGGTTCACGACGAAGTGGATGTGGTGGACGGCGTGGTTCATGCCTTCGCCTTCTTCACCAGCGCCTCGATTTCGTCGGCCACGCGCGCCGCCGCCTGCGGGCGGGCCTGGGCGCGGGCCTTCGTGGCCATCACCTGCAGCGTGGCGCGGTCGAGCTTGGCGAGCTCCGCCGCCAGCCGCTCGGGCGTGAGCTCGGTTTGCGGCAGGTGCACGGCCGCGCTCTGCGCGGCCAGCCAGTGCGCGTTGTCGCGCTGGTGCGCGGTCGTGCTCACCACCAGCGGCACGAGCAGGGCCGGCACGCCGGCGGCGCAGAGCTCGCTCACGGTAATGGCGCCGGCGCGGCAGACCATCAGGTCGCAGGCGGCCAGCTGAGTGGGCATGTCGTCGATGAAGGCCCGCACGTCGGCAGCGAGGCCAGCCGCCGCGTAGGCGGCGCGCACGGCGGCCTCGTCGGCGGCGCCGCTCTGGTGGACGATGTGCGGGCGCTGTTGGGCCGGCAGCCGCGCGATGGCCTCGGGCAGCGTGCGGTTGAGCACCTGCGCGCCCAGGCTGCCACCCACCACCAGCAGCTTGAGCGGGCCGCTGCGCGCACCGTAGCGCTCGGCGGGCGCCGCGATGGCCTCGATCTCGGCACGCACCGGGTTGCCGGTGACGACGGCGTTGGTCGTGCGGCGCGCGGCCTCGCCTTCAAAGCCGAAGGCCACGCGGTCGGCCACCGGCAGCAGGCTCTTGTTCGAGAGCAGCAGCGCGGCATCGGCGTTCACCAGCAGCAGTGGCTGGTTCAGCCAGCTGGCCATCAAGCCACCCGGAAAGCACACGTAGCCGCCCATGCCCAGCACGGCGTCGGCGGCGCGGCGCCTGAGGATGGCGCGGCAGTCCCAGAAGGCCTTGAGCAGCCGCAGGCCGCCGGTGGCGGTGTGCAGCAGGCCCTTGCCGCGCAGGCCGCTGAAGCGGATGGTGTCGAGCGCCAGGCCACTCGGCGGCACGAGCTTGTTCTCCATGCCGTGCGAGGTGCCGAGCCACGAGACCGTCCAGCCCCGGCGCTGCATCTCGCGCGCCACCGCCAGGCCCGGCATGATGTGCCCGCCGGTGCCGGCGGCCATGACGACGAGGTGCGGCATCAGCCTGGCCTCCCGGCTGAGGCCCCAGCGGCGCCAGCAGCACCACCGTTCGCGCTGAGCTTGTCGAAGCGCGTGCGAGCACCACCGTTCGCGCTGAGCCTGTCGAAGCGCGTGCGAGCACTACCGTTCGCGCTGAGCCTGTCGAAGCGCTGGGCCCTCGCGGCAGGCTTCGACAGGCTCAGCCCGAACGGGATCGGAAGGCGTGAAGCAGGCCTCGACAAGCTCAGCCCGAACGGGTGTCCGAGCCTCCTCATGCGCGGCCTCCGCGCATGAGTGCCCTGTTCTCGATGTCCACCCGCAGCACCAGCGCCAGCGCCACCGCGTTCATCAGGATGGCGCTGCCGCCATAGCTCATCAGCGGCAGCGTCAGCCCCTTGGTGGGCAGCACGCCCAGGTTCACGCCCATGTTGATGAAGGACTGGAAGCCGATCCAGATGCCGATGCCCTGGCACATGAGCCCCGCGAACACGCGGTCCAGCGCGATGGCCTGGCGGCCGATACCGACGATGCGGCGCGTGAGCCAGAAGAAGGCGCCGATGACCACCGCCACGCCGACGAAGCCGAGTTCCTCGCCGATCACCGCGAGCAGGAAGTCGGTGTGCGCCTCGGGCAGGTAGTGCAGTTTCTCCACGCTCGCCCCCAGCCCCTGGCCAAAGATCTCGCCGCGACCCAAGGCGATCAGCGAGTGCGTGAGCTGGTAGCCCTTGCCCTGGGCGTACTTCGGGTTCCACGGGTCCAGGTAGGCCAGGATGCGCTCGCGCCGCAGGTCGTCGAATGCCAGGAACAGGCCCAGCACCAGCAGCATCACCAGCGCGATGAGGAAGAACATGCGCGCGTTCACGCCGCCCAGGAACAAGATGCCCATCGCGATGGTGGCGATCACGATGAAGGCGCCCATGTCGGGCTGGCGCAGCAGCAGCGCGCCCACGAACACCACCGCCACCACCATGGGCGTGACGGCGCGCCAGAAGTTCTCGCGCACGTCCATGCGCCGCACCATGTAGCTGGCCGCGTAAAGCGCAATCGCCAGCTTGGCCAGCTCGCTGGGCTGGAAGTTCATGAAGCCGAGAGGGATCCAGCGGCGCGCGTTGTTCACGACCTTGCCGATGAAGGGCATCAACACCGCCACCAGCAGCACCAGCGTGACCAGAAACACCCAGGGCGCGTTCTTCTCCCAGAACGACATCGGCAGCTGCACCGTCACCAGCGCCGCGACAAACGCCACCGTGATGGCAAGCAAGTGCTTCTTCAGGAAGAAGCCCTGCGTGATGCCCGCAAAGCGCGGGTTGTCGGGCAGCGCGATGCTGGCTGAATACACCATCACCACGCCGAAGGCCACGAGCGCGGCCACCACCGCCACCAGCTGCGTGTCGAAGGCGCTCAGGCGCACGGCGCGGGTGCCGGCCACGTCGACATGCGCGCGCACCGGCAGCGGGCCGCCGCCGGCATGGGCGCTGCGACCCGGCAGACGGGCGCGCACGGCCGTGGCCAGCCCCGCCCACCACCCCTGCAGCGCGCTGGCGTTCATGCCAGTTCTCCCCGCTCGGCCGCCAGCGCCTGCACCGCGGCCACGAAGACCTCGGCGCGGTGGGCGTAGTTACGGAACATGTCCAGGCTCGCGCAGGCCGGGCTCAGCAGCACGGCGTCGCCGGCTTGGGCCTGCGCGAAGCACCAGTTCACGGCCAGCTCCAGCGAGACGAAGCGCTGCAGCGGCAGGCCCCGCAGCTGCAGCTCGATGGCGGCCTCCACGGCCGCCGCATCGCGCCCGATGGTGGCCACGGCGCGTGCATGGCGGGCCAGCGGGGCGGCCAGCGGGGCGAAGTCCTGGCCCTTGCCGTCGCCGCCCAGGATGACGACCAGGCGGCCCGGCGCCAGATCGGCCCCCAGGCCTTCGAGTGCGGCCACGGTGGCGCCGACGTTGGTGCCCTTGCTGTCGTCGTAGGCGTCGACCTCGCCCACGCGGGCCACGAACTGCACGCGGTGTGGCTCGCCGGTGTACTCGCGCAGGCCGTGCAGCATGGGCGCCAGCGGGCAGCCAATGGCTGTCGCCAGCGCCAGCGCCGCCAGCGCGTTGGCCGCGTTGTGGCGGCCGCGCACACGCAGCGCGTCCGCGGGCATCAGGCGCTGCAGATGGATCTCGGGCTCCTCGCCCTTCTTGAGCTTGATGCCTTCTTCCTGCGGCAGCGCACGCACCAGCCAGGCCATGCCGCTTTCGACGACGAGGCCGAAGTCGCCCGGCGCGCTCGGGGCATCGAGCCCGAAGCGCAAGGCCTTGCGTTCAGGGCCCTTGGGCTTGCCCTTTTGCGGGCCCTTCTCGTGCAGCTCGGGGCGCGGCAGCAGCGCCTCCACCGCGGCATCGTTGCGGTTGATCACGCAGGTGGCCTGGGTGCCGAAGATGCGCGCCTTGGCCGCGCCGTAGGCGGGCATGCTGCCGTGCCAGTCGAGGTGGTCCTGCGTCAGGTTGAGCACGGCCGCGGCGTCGGGTTCGAAACCACGCACGCCAGTGCCGCCGCCCTCGAGCTGGAAGCTGGAGAGCTCGAGCACCCAGACCTCGGGCAGTCGCTTTTCTGCATCGGCCTCGACGGCACTCAACTCGGCCGCCAGCACGTCCAGCAGCGCCGGCCCGATGTTGCCGGCCATGGCCACGCGCCGGCCTGCGCGCTCGACCAGCAGCGCCGTCATCGCGGTGGTGGTGGTCTTGCCGTTGGTGCCGGTGATGGCCAGCAGCTGCGGCGCGTAGCCGCTCGCGGCCTTCAGGTCGGCCAGCGCGCGCGCGAACAGATCGAGCTCGCCCATCACCGCGATGCCGGTGGCGCGCGCCTCGGCCAGCAAGGGGGCGATGCGCTCGTCGGCCGGCGCCAGGCCCGGGCTCTTCAGCACCAGCTGGCAGCCCTGCAGCAGCGTCGGCTCCAGCGCGCCGTGAACGCGGGCCACGCCGGGGTGTTCGGCGGCCAGCGCCTCGGCGCCCGGAGGCTGCTCGCGCGAGTCCCACACCGTCACCGCCGCGCCGTGGCGCGCGCACCAGCGGGCCATGGCCAGGCCGCTGGTGCCGAGGCCCAGCACGAGGACGGGGGTGTTCTGCAGCCAGTCCATCAACGCAGCTTCAGGCTGGCCAGGCCTACCAGGCACAGCAGCATCGTGATGATCCAGAAGCGCACCACCACCTGCGTCTCGCCCCAGCCCTTCTTCTCGAAGTGGTGGTGCAGCGGCGCCATCAGAAACACGCGCCGGCCGGTGCCGTAGCGCCGCTTGGTGTACTTGAACCAGCTCACCTGGATGATCACGCTCAGCGCTTCGGCCACGAAGATGCCGCCCATGATGGCCAGCACGATCTCCTGCCGCGTGATGACGGCGATGGTGCCCAGGGCGCCGCCCAGCGCCAGCGCGCCCACGTCACCCATGAACACCTGCGCCGGGTTGGCGTTGAACCACAGGAAGGCCAGCCCCGCGCCGGCCATGGCGGCGCAGAACACCAGCAGCTCGCCCGCGCCCGGGATGTGCGGAAACAGCAGGTAGCGCGAGAAGTCGGCGCGGCCCACGACGTAGGCGAACACACCGAGCGCGCTGCCCACCAGCACCACCGGCATGATGGCCAGGCCGTCCAGGCCGTCGGTGAAGTTGACGGCGTTGCTGGCGCCGACGATGACGAACCAGCTCAAGGCGATGAAGCCGAACACGCCCAGCGGGTAGCTGATGCTCTTGAAGAAGGGCACCATCAGGTCGGCCCGCGGCGGCAGCTCGGCGCTGAAGCCGCTGCGCACCCAGTTCAGGAACAGCTCGAGCACCCGCAGGTTGCTGGTCTCGGCCACGCTGAAGGCCAGGTACAGCGCGGCGACAAGGCCGATCAGGCTCTGCCAGAAGAACTTCTCGCGGCTCCTCATGCCCTCGGGGTCTTTGTGCACAACCTTGCGGTAGTCGTCGGCCCAGCCGATGGCACCGAAGCCGAAGGTGACGAGCATCACCACCCACACGAAGCGGTTGCTCCAGTCGAACCACAGGAGCGTGCTGACGCCGATGCCGATGAGCACCAGCACGCCGCCCATCGTGGGCGTGCCGCGCTTGCCCAGGTGGGCCTGCACGCCGTACTCGCGGATGGGCTGGCCGATCTTCATTTCGGTGAGCTTGCGGATCACCCAGGGCCCGAAGGCCAGGCCGATGAGCAGCGCCGTCATCGCCGCCAGCACGGCGCGGAAGGTGAGGTACTGGAAGACACGCAGGAACCCCAGGTCCTCGGGGTACAGCGCCAACAGCCATTGCGTCAGGCTCAGCAGCACGTCGAGCCCTCCGGCGCTGCGGTGGCGGCGGCACGCAAGGTCTGCACGACCTGCTCCATCTTCATGAACCGGGATCCCTTCACCAGGATGGACCGCGCGGCAGGGCGCGGCGGGGTGTTGTTCTGCAGTGCGGCCACGAGCTCCGGCGTGCCCGCGAAGTGCACGGGCGCGCCGGCATGGGCGCACAGCGCACCGGCGGTCCAGACCGCGTCGAGGCCGCGCTCGCGCGCGCGCTCGCCCACTTCGGCATGGAAGCGCGGGCCTTCATCGCCGACCTCGCCCATGTCGCCCAGCAGCAGCCAGCGCGGACCGGGCAAGGCGGCCAGCACCTCGATGGCGGCGAGCACCGAGTCGGGGTTGGCGTTGTAGCTGTCGTCGACCAGCGTGACGGCCTCGCCGCCGATGACGAGCCGGTGCAGCTGCGAGCGCCCCGCCACCGGGCGGAAGGCCTCGAGCCCGCGCTGCACGGCAGCCAGCGGCTCGCCGGCCGCCAGCGCACAGGCCGCCGCCGCCGCGGCATTGCGCAGGTTGTGCGCGCCGGGCAGGTGCAGCGCCAGTGTGACGCTGCCGGCGGGCGTGGTGAGCGTCAGCGCCCAGGCAGCGGCCTCGGCGTCCCAGTGGCCATCGGCTGTGACGTCGGCGCCACTGCCGGCCGGGCCGAAGCTGATGACGCGGCGCAGCCCCGCGCGTGAACGCCAGCGCGGCGTGAAGCTGTCGTCGGCCGGGATCACCACCCTGCCGCCGGCCGGCAGCGCGTCGATGACGGCGCCGTTTTCATCGGCCACGGCCTCGACGCTCTTCATGAACTCCTGGTGCTCGCGCTGCGCGTTGTTCACCAGCGCCACCGTGGGCTGCGCCAGCGCCGCCAGCAGCGCGATTTCGCCAGGGTGGTTCATGCCGAGTTCGACGACGGCGGCACGTTGCCAGTGCTCGTCGTCCTGGCGCAGGCGCAGCAGCGTCAGCGGCACGCCGATGTGGTTGTTCAGGTTGCCAGCGGTGGCCAGCATGCCGTCGCCATGCGCCGCACGCAGGATGGCGGCCACCATCTGCGTGACGGTGGTCTTGCCGTTGCTGCCCGCCACCGCCACCAGCGGCAGATGGAAACGCTGGCGCCAGCCACGGGCCAGCTGCTGCAGCGCCGCCAGCGTGTCGGCCACGAGCAGGCCCGAGGCGCCCTCGGCCGCAGCGGCGTGCAGCGCCTCGGCACGGTCGGCCAGCACCGCCACGGCGCCGCTGGCGCGGGCCTGGGCGATGTAGTCGTGGCCGTCAAAGCGCTCGCCGCGCAGGGCCAGGAACAGGTCGCCCGGCTGCACGCTGCGCGTGTCGGTGTGCACGCGGGTGAAGCGGCACTCGCCGCTGCCGACGAGCATGCTGCCGGGCAGCAGGGCGTGGGCCTGGGCCAGCGTCATCATGTGGAAGCCCCGCGTGCGGCCCGCGTCGCCAACGCCGCACGCACCTCGTCGATGTCGGAGAAGGGGTGCGCCACGCCGGCGATGGTCTGCGTCGTCTCGTGCCCCTTGCCGGCGACCAGCACCACGTCACCCGGCGCGGCCTCGGCCACGGCGCGGCGGATGGCTACGCGGCGGTCGACCACCGCCTCGGCCGGGCTCACCGCACCGACCATTACCTGCGCGATGATCGCCGCGGGGTCTTCGCTGCGCGGGTTGTCGCTGGTCACGATCACGCGATCGGCGCTGGCGGTGGCGATGGCGCCCATCAGCGGGCGTTTGGCGGGGTCGCGGTCGCCGCCGCAGCCGAATACGCACACCAGGCGGCCACCGCGGGCCTGCGCCAAGGGGCGCAGCGCGGCCAGCACCTGCTCCAGCGCGTCGGGCGTGTGCGCGTAGTCGACGACAGCTTCGATGGCGTCGCCCTCGGCGCCCACGCGCTGCAGGCGGCCGGGCACCGGCGTCAGCGCCGCCAGTGCGGCCACGGCGTCGCCCAGCGGCACGCCCAGCGCACGCAGCGCACCCAGCACCACCAGCAGGTTGCTGGCGTTGAACTCGCCCACCAGGCCGGTGCGCAGCGTCTGGCGCACGGCGCCTTCGGTGATGTCGAACACCAAGCCGTCGGCGCCGTAGCGGCGCTCGCCGGCCACCAGGCGCGCCGCGGCGTGCAGCGACACCGGCCACACGTCGAGAGGGCCGCCGCTCAATTCAGACGCTAGCTTGGCGCCGAAGGGGTCATCGACGTTGAGCACCGCCGCCTGCAGCCCGGGCCAGCTGAAGAGCTTGCGCTTGGCCTGGCCGTAGGCGGCCATGCTGCCGTGGTAGTCGAGGTGGTCCTGCGTGAGGTTGGTGAACATCGCCACGCGGATGCCCAGGCCGGCGAGGCGCTGCTCCTCGATGCCGATCGACGAGGCCTCGATGGCACACGCCACTAGGCCCGCATCGACAAAGCGCGCCAGCGTGGCGTGCAGCGTCACCGGGTCGGGCGTGGTCAGGCCGGTGCTGTCGAGCTGGCCGGGGCCGCGCACGGACGGCGGCTCGCCCACGCCCAGCGTGCCGATCATGCCGGCCGGCCGGCCCAGGGCCGACAGCGCCTGCGCCGTCCACCAGGCCGTGCTCGTCTTGCCGTTGGTGCCGGTGGTGGCCACCACCGCCAGGCGCTCGGAAGGGCGGCCGAAGTAGCGGTGGGCGATGTCGCCGGTGGTGGCCTTCAGGCCCGGCAGCGCGGCGACGCGGGCCTCGTCGCCCCAGCCGAAGGCCTCGGCGCCATCGGCTTCCACCAGGCAGGCGGCGGCGCCGGCCGCCAGCGCCGCCGGCACGAAGCGCCGCGCGTCGACCACCTGCCCTGGCCAGGCGATGAAGCCGTCGCCTGTGGCGAGGCGGCGGCTGTCGGATGCCAGCGTGCCGCGCACGTGGGCACTCAGCCAGTCGGCCGCTTGCTCGGGTGTGGCCAGGCGCTGCATGCTCAGAAGCTCTCTGGCTCGGCCGGCGCGCCGGGGGCGGCCTTGGCCGCGATCTGCGCCTTCACGTCCAGGTCGGGCGGCACGTTCAGCATGCGCAGCGTCTGCGACACCACCTGGCTGAACACCGGCGCGGCGATCTCGCCGCCGTAGTACACGCCCTTGCCGGG
>JAIYDH010000285.1 GCA_027487585.1 Rubrivivax sp. | reverse complement strand
GTGGGCATCACCAAGGAAATGGCGCTGTGGGACACGCCCTTCCTCTTCAACAACGCCCGCGAGGCCGACGCCGTACTCGACGGCCCCGTCGGCCAGAAAGTGATGGACCGCCTGCAGGCCGGAGGCCTGGTGGGCCTGGCGTACTGGGAGAACGGCTTCCGCAACCTCACCAACAGCAAGCGCCCGGTGCAGAAGCTCGAAGACTTCGACGGCATCAAGCTGCGCGTGATGCAGAACAACGTCTACCTCGAGAGCTTCAAGACGCTGGGCGCCAACGCCGTGCCGATGCCCTTCTCCGAACTCTTCGGCGCGCTCGAAACGAAAACCGTCGACGGCCAGGAGAACCCGTACAACACCATCCTGTCGAGCAAGTTCTTCGAGGTGCAGAAGTACCTCAGCATCACCAACCACGTCTACAGCCCGTGGATCGTGACGGTGAGCAAGAAGTGGTGGGACCAGCTGTCGAAGGACGAGCAGAAGGTGCTGATGGACGCCGCGCTCGCCAGCCGCGACTTCGAGCGCAAGGACACGCGCGAAGAAGCCGGCAGGGCCCTGGCCGAGCTCAAGGCCAAGGGCATGCAGATCAACGAGCTCCCGGCCAGCGAGTCGGCGCGCATGCGCAGCAAGCTCTCGGCCGTGAACGCCGGCATCGCGGCCAACGTCGGCCAGGAGCTCTGGAACGAGACGCAGGCCGCGCTGGCGGCGCTGCGCAAATAAGCCGTCCGGACTTTGTCCCAGTTCAGGCCTGCGGCTGTGCCTCGAGCCAGTCGCAGGCCAGGTGGGCGAGCAGCTTCACGCCCACCAGCAGGCCGGCCTCGTCGACGCGGAACAACGGCGAGTGGTTCGGCGGCGCAGACGCCGGGTCGATGCCCCGCGCCGTGACGCCGAGAAAGACGAACAGCCCCGGCACCTCGCGCTGGAAGAACGAGAAGTCCTCCGAGCCAGTGACCTTGTCGATGTGCTCCAGCGCCTCGCCGCCGACGCGCTGCAGAGTCGGCAGCATGGCGGCGGTGAGTGCAGGGTCGTTGACGGTGACCGGGTAGTTCTTCTGCACGCACACCTGGCAGCCGGCCTTGTTGCCGCGTGCGATGGCCTCGGCGAGCGTCGTCACGCGCTCGTGGATGTCGTCGCGCATGCCCTCGTCGAAGGTGCGGATGGTGCCGCGCATCTCGACCGAGTCGGGGATGATGTTCTCGCGCACACCGCCCTTGATGATGCCCACCGTCACGACCGCCGGCTCGCGCGTGATCTCCTGTGTGCGGCTGACGATGGTCTGCAGCCCGAGCACGATCTGCGCTGAGGTGACGATGGGGTCCACGCCCAGCCAGGGCGCGGCGCCGTGGGTCTGGCGGCCCTGCACCTCGATGCGGAAGTAGTCGGAGCTGGCCATCGTGGGCCCGCTGCGCCAGCCGATGCGGCCCACCTGCTGGCGGCTCGTGACGTGCAGGCCGAAGATGGCGCCGGGGCGCGGGTTCTCGAGCGCGCCTTCGGCCACCATCATCTTGGCGCCGCCTTCCTCGCCGGGCGGGGGCATCTCTTCGGCGGGCTGGAAGATGAACTTCACGCTGCCGGCGATGTGCTCGCGCAGGCCGGCCAGCAGGCTGGCCACACCCATCAGGATGGCGACGTGGCAGTCATGGCCGCAGGCGTGCATCACGCCGACCTCGGCGCCGTTCCACTGCGTGCGCACCTGGCTGCGGAAGGGCAGCTCGTTGAACTCGGTGACGGGCAGCCCGTCCATGTCGGCCCGCAGCGCCACCACCGGGCCCGGCTTGCCGCCCTTGAGCAGGCCCACGACGCCGGTGTGGGCCACGCCCGTGCGCACCTCGTCGAAGTCGAGCGCGCGCAGGTGCTCGGCCACGATGCCGGCGGTGCGGAACTCGCGGTTGCCGAGCTCGGGGTGCTGGTGCAGATCGCGCCGCCAGGCGATGACGGCGGCCTCCAGCGCGGGCGCCTGGGCGTCGATGAGGGCGGCCAGCCCGCTGGCTGTGACGGTGGCGGGGGTGAGCGGTTCGGCGGGCTTGTTCATCGGGCGGGCGTGGCGTGGCGACGGGATCGCGCCATCGTACGCAGCACCCGCGCCGATACCACCGGGGGAACCTCGCAGGCCGCGATGACGCCGCCCCCCAGGCAGACCTCGCCGTCGTACAGCACGGCGCTCTGGCCGGCCGTGACGGCCCACTGCGGCGCCTCGAAATCGAGGCGGAAGCCCGCCGCCGTGGGCGCCCAGGTGCAGGCGGCATCGGCCTGGCGGTAGCGCGTCTTGGCGCCGAGGCTGGCGCCCGGCGCGGGCGGCGTGCCGGCCACCCAGCTGCAGTCGTCGGCCTCCAGCCAGGGGCTCAGCAGCCAGGGGTGGTCGTGGCCCTGCACCACGTGCAGCGTGTTGGCGGCCAGGTCCTTGTGCGCCACGTACCAGGGTTGGTGCTCGCCGGTGGCGTCGTGCCCCGCCACCCCGCCGATGCCCAGGCCCTGGCGCTGGCCGCGCGTGTAGAAGCTCAGGCCCACGTGGCGGCCGACCTCGTGGCCTTGGGCGTCGAGCATCGGGCCGGGCGCGCGGCTGAGGTAGCGGTCGAGGAACTCACGGAACGGGCGCTCGCCGATGAAGCAGATGCCGGTGCTGTCCTTCTTCTTCGCATTGGGCAGGCCGATCTCGGCGGCGATGCGCCGCACCTCGGTCTTGTGCAGCCCGCCCACCGGGAACAGCGTCCTGGCCAGCTGCGCCTGGTTCAGGCGGTGCAGGAAGTAGCTCTGGTCCTTGGCCGGGTCCAGGCCCTTGAGCAGCTCGAAGCGGCCGTCGGCAGCTTCGCGCACCCGCGCGTAGTGGCCGGTGGCGATCTTCTGGGCACCCAGCCGCAGCGCGTGGTCGAGGAAGGCCTTGAACTTGATCTCGGCATTGCAGAGCACATCGGGGTTCGGCGTGCGGCCGGCCTGGTGCTCGCGCAGGAACTCGGCAAAAACGCGGTCCTTGTACTCGGCGGCGAAGTTGACGTGCTCGATCTCGATGCCGATGACATCGGCCACCGCCGCGGCGTCGACGAAGTCGACATTGCTGCTGCAGTAGGCCGTGTCGTCGTCGTCTTCCCAGTTCTTCATGAAGATGCCGACGACATCGAAGCCCTGCTGCTTGAGCAGCCAGGCGCTGACGGCGCTGTCCACGCCGCCGCTCAGGCCCACCACCACGCGCTGCTTCGCCACCATGGCGCAGATTATCCCGGGCCGCCCTTAAGCCGCCGCCAAGACAGCGCGCCGCGCGCCGCGCTAGGCTCGGCGCCCATGCAGCTGCTCCTGGTGGAAGACGACCTCGACCTCGGCCGCTCGCTCACCGAGTCGCTGCGCGGCGCCGGCTTCGAGGTCGAGTGGGTGCGGCGCGCCGCCGACGCCGAACGTTTTGTGCAGCGTGGCGGGCAGGACGCCGTCGTGCTGGATCTCTCGCTGCCCGATGGTCACGGCCTGGACCTGCTGCGCCGCTGGCGCGCGGCCGCGCTGCAGCTTCCGCTGGTCATCATCACCGCCAGCACCGCGCTGGGCGACCGGCTGCAGGGCCTGGACGAAGGCGCCGACGACTTCCTCGTCAAGCCCTTTGCGGTGCAGGAGCTGGTGTCGCGGCTGCACGCGGTGGCGCGGCGCAGCGCGCGCCAGGCCGCGGCCGAGTGGCGCTTCGGCGCGCTGGTCATCGTGCCGCAGCGGCGCGAGTGCCGGCTGGGCGACGAGCCGCTGGCGCTGACGCCGCGCGAGTTCGACATCCTGCTCACGCTGGCGCGCGCAGCGGGCGACGTGGTGCCGAAGCACCGCCTCGCGCAGGCGCTGCAGCCGCTGGGCGACGCGGTGGACTTCGCCGCGCTGGAGGTGCACGTGCACCACCTGCGCCGCAAGATCGGCGGCTCGCGCATCCGCACCGTGCGCGGCGTGGGCTACGCGCTGGCCGACGACGAGGCCCCGGCATGACGACGGCACAGCGCCTGCCCGCGCTGCTCGGGCGCATCACGGCCGTGCTGGTGGGCTCGTTCGCCATCGTCTTCGTCGTGCTCTTCGCCTGGGCCGCCTGGGGCCTGCTCGAGCGCGACAACAGCGAACTCGATCGCGGCCTGCTGCTGTCGGCCCGCAACGTGGCCGGCGCGCTCGACGCCACGGACGACGAAGCCCGCGCCGGCAGCACCGCACTGGCCTTGCTGCGCGAGCTGCAGCAGCACGACCTCTCCGGCGAGCCGCCGCTGCACCTGGCGATCACGCGCGCCGACGGCAGCCTCGTGCTGCACAGCGGCGTCGAGCCCGACGCGGCCGTGCTGGGCGTGGCCGACGGCGTGCACTCGCCGCCGGGCTCGCGCTGGCGCGTCTACGCCGCCAGCGGCCGCCAGTGGCGCGTGCTGTTCATCGACGACGACGCCGTGCGCCGCCGCTGGCTGGCGGCAAGCATCGCCGCCGACCTGGCGCTGAACATCGCGATGGCGATCCCGTTCGTGCTGCTGCCGCTGTGGGGCGCGGCGCGGCTGTCGCTGCAGCCGCTGCGCCGGCTGTCGGCCGCGGTGGCGGCGCGTCAGCCGCTGGACACCACGCCGCTGCCCGCCGGCGCGCGCCGCTGGCGCGAGCTGGCCCCGCTGGAAGACTCGCTGAACCGCCTGTTCGAGCGCACCGCACAGGGCGTGGCGCGCGAGAGAGCCTTCGTGCACGACGCGGCCCACGAGCTGCGCACGCCACTGGCGGTGATCGCCGCCCAGGCCCACCTGCTGGCCACCAGCGAAGGCGCGGCGCGCACCGAGGCGGCGGGGCGGCTGCAGTCGGCGGTGGAGCGCGCCTCGCACCTGTCGCAGCAGCTGCTGCAGCTGGCTCAAGCCGACGCTGCCGTGCGCTCGCCGCCCCAGCCTCTGGACCTGATGGACCTCGTGCGGGACGCGATGTCGCTGCAGGCCGCGCGCGCCGACACCCAGGGCACCGAGCTTTCGCTTGAGGGCCCGGACCAGCTGCCGATGCGCTCGGACGCACGCACGCTGCGCGCCATCATCGACAACCTGCTCGACAACGCGCTGCGCCACGGCGGCGCCGGCGGTGCGGTGCGCGTGCGTGTGGCCGCGCGTGAACACGAGCTGACGCTGGAGGTGGCGGACAGCGGCCCGGGCATCGCCGCTGCCGACGCCGAACAGGTGTTCGAGCGCTTCTGGCGCGGCAATGCCTCCGACGGCCGGGGCACCGGCCTGGGCCTGGCCATTGTTCGCGGCGCCTCGCACTCGCTGGGCGGCGAGGTGGGGCTGCAGCGGCCGGGCCCGGGTGCGGCTTTCGTCGTCACGCTGCCTCTGCCGGGGCCCCGCGCTTAAGGCCTGAACAAGGTGGCCACGGCAACAATGCGCCGCATGCAACCGAACCGCGCCCTCCTTCCCAGCCTGTGCCTGCTCTGCTCGGC
Source organism: Rubrivivax sp. (assembly GCA_027487585.1). GTDB lineage: Bacteria > Pseudomonadota > Gammaproteobacteria > Burkholderiales > Burkholderiaceae_C > Rubrivivax. The sequence continues at coordinate 2,937 of JAIYDH010000285.1, read as the reverse complement.
CACCGCCACTCCCCTTTCCCTGGCCCAGACCGAACAGCCGGCCCCAGCAGCCGCCAGCGCCACGACCGTCGAGGTCACCGGCGCCCGCTTCCGCGACCAGCCCGGGCGCAGCAGCCTGTCGGGCGCCGAGCTGGCGCGCGTGCCTGGCGCCGGAGGCGACCCGATGCGCGCCATCCAGGCCCTGCCCGGTGTGGCCACCGTCGACGACAGCAGCAGCGAACCCGCGGTGCGCGGCTCGCGGCCCTTCGACAACGTCTACTTCGTCGACTTCCTGCCCGTCGGCTACCTGTTCCACGTCGGTGGCTTCGCCAGCGTGTTCAACCCCACTCTGATCCAGCGCTTCAGCATGGCGAGTGCGGCCTGGGGCCCGGAGTACGGCCAGGCCGTGGGTGCCGTGTTCGACGTGCAGCTGCGCAACCCGCGCACCGACCGCATTGGCGGCCTGCTCGACTTCAGCTTCACCGGGGCCAACGTGCTGGCCGAGGGGCCTATCGGAAGCAAGGGCGGTGAAGGCAGCGAGCTCAGCTTCTTCATCGCGGCGCGGCGCAGCTGGTTCGACCTCGTCGTCGACAGCGCCGAAGACCAGGAAGAGGGCGTCAGCTTCCAGCTGCCCGTCTATACCGACTCGCAGGCGCGGCTGCTGTGGAGCCCCAACGCGCGCTACCGTGTGAGGCTGGACTTCAGCACCGCCAGCGACCGCATCGACTTCACCGTCAAGGCCGGCGGCAAGGCGGCTGCGCGCGACCCGCTCGTCGTCGGCAGCAGCAACGAACGGCAGTCGTTCGCCACCGGCGCCGTGGTGCTGGAAAACGACCTGAGCGACACGCTCGGCGTGCGCACTGCGCTCGGCCAGATGCGGCAGAACGACAGCTTCAGACTCGGTGGCGCTGGCACCGCGCGTGTGCGCACCGACACGACCTACCTGCGCCAGCAGTGGCAGTACACCGGCTGGCGCGGCCACGAACTCACCTTCGGCGGCACGGTGGAGAGCCGGCTGCTCGACGTGGCACTGGACTTCAACTTCGCGCGCTGCACCGAGTTCGACCCCAACTGCGACATCAGCACCGCGCCCCGACTCGCCACCGACCGGCGCGTGCGCCAGAACCGCGCCGACGTGCACCTGGCCGACCGCTGGCAGCTCAACCCGCGTTGGGTGGCCGTGGCCGGCCTGCGCCTGCAGCGCGACGCCTGGCTGGACCGCGACGCCGCCGAGCCGCGCCTGGGCCTGGAGTACAGCCCCACGCGCGACACCACGCTGTCGGCCGGCTTCGGCCTGCACAGCCAGCCGCCCGCGGCCGAGGAGAGCTTCGACGTCATCGGCAACCCGCGCCTGGCGCCGATCCGCTCGCGCCATGCCGTGGTGGGCGTGTCGCAGCGGCGGGCCGGCGGCTGGTCGTGGCGCAGCGAGATCTACGCAAAGAACTTCCGCGGCTACGCCGTCGCCGACCCGGTGCTCAACTACCGCAACGGTGCACGCGGCCGCGCCGAGGGGCTGGAGCTGCTGCTGAAGAAAGACCTCGTCAGCGGCGGCCCGCGCCAGGGATGGGGCGCACTGACGGGCTTTGCCAGCCTGACGCTGTCGCGCTCGCGCCGCACGATCGACGCCACCGGCGAGGAGTTCCCCTTCGACGCCGACCAGCCCGTCATCGCCACGGTGGTGGCCCATCTGCCGTGGAACGAGCGCTGGAGCTACGGCCTGAAGTGGAGCGCACACAGCGGATCGCCCTACACCCCCGTGATCGGCACCAACGGCACCTGGCCCGACGGCCGCGTGCGCCCGCTGTTCGGCGGCCTCAACAGCCAGCGGCTGCCGGCCTACCACCGGCTCGACCTGCGCGCCGACCGCCGCTTCACGCGCGACTTCAGCGCCTACTTCGAGCTCATCAACGCCTACAACCGCCAGAACGTCGCCGGCTACAGCTGGAACGCCACCTACACCGAGCGCGAGACGGTGCAGCAGCTGCCGATCTTCTTTTCGTTCGGGTTGCAGCTGAAGCTCTGACGCCGCTGCGGCGCCGTCCTGCACGGGGCAGGGCCGCGGCGAGGCGGCCAGAATGCGGGGGCCATGGACGCCGCGCCGCTCAGCCACCACGCCATCCTTGCGCTGATGGCGCCGTTCACGGCCGTCGGCTGGGCGCTGGACCTGGCCGCCAGCGACCGCGCGGCACGCCGGCTCGTGTTCAAGCCCGTGCCGCATGCGGCAGGCGCCCACCACCCGGCGCTGACCGAAACGCGCGAGCTGCGCGATGGCGAACGCGGCTGGCAGCTCACGCGCCGGCTCGTCGCCGCAGCGGCAGCGGCCGATGCCCTGCCGGCCGAGGTGCTGGCCGACGACGGCGAGCCTGCAGCGCTGCTGGCCGCCGTCGCGCCCATCGAGCCGGCCGCCCTGTTCACGCCCGAGGGCGCCGCGCTGTCGCTGCGCTGCCGGCCCGGCCAGCCGCCGCAGCTGCGGGCGGCGCAGGCGCGCGTGGCGGGGCTGCAGCTGGGCTACACCGTCTCGGGCGTGAAGGGCTACCCGGCCGAGATGCGGCTCACGCGCCGCGACGATGACACCCGGCGCCTGCCCGACGACCTGTTCGAGGTGCTGGGCCGCGGCTGGACGCGCCTGGTGCCGCTGCGCACCGGCTGGCAAGCCAGCGTCATGCTGCAGGGCATCGGCGCCGAGCGCAGCGCCGACGCGCACAAGCGGCTGGCGCAGACGCTGGCGCACCTGGCCGAGGTGCTGGCCGAGCCGCCGGCGCGGTTTCACCAGCGCTACGTCGGCCGGCGCTGGCGCATCGGCCTGCTGCGCGGTGCCCCCCTGGGCTTTGGCGTGGCTATCGTCGCCGTGGCCTTTGCCGTGCGCGGCACCGGCGGCCAGGCCGAGGCGATGCTGGGCGCGCTGGCCAACCTGGTGCCGCCGCTGCTGATGGCGCTCTTCTTCGTGCGCCGCGAGAT
>JAIYDH010000069.1 GCA_027487585.1 Rubrivivax sp. | reverse complement strand
CGAACAGCTCGGCAAAGCGGCGGTTGAACACGCGCAGGCGGCCGGCCAGATCGGTGACGAGGATGCCGTCGGCCGTGGCCTCCAGCGTGCCTTGCAGCTCGGCCACGAGCTCTTCGCGCTGGGCCTGCAGCTGCACCTCGGCGCTGCGGTCGGCCACGGTCACCAGGGCCAGCGGCTGCGGCTCGCCGCCGGCCTGCAGCGGCAGCTCGACGACGCGGATGCTGCGGCTCACCGGCCGGGTGCGGCCGTCGCAGCTGCCCACGAGGGTGTCGCTGAACAGCGCTGATCGGTCGCCGAGCTCGGCGCCCAGCCACCAGGCCAGGTCTTCGGGCGATGCGGCCACGGCGTCGGCGGCACGGCCAAGCAGCGCCGAGGCCGGGGCGTCGGCGCCGACGAACCAGCGCACGGCCTCGCTGTTGGCGGCCACGATGCAGCGGTTGTCCAGGCGAGCCAGCCAGGCCGCGTGGGGCAGGCCTTCGAGGAAGGCCCCCAGCAAGCCGTCCGCAGAGTCGCCGTCGGGCGGCTTCAGCAGGTGCAGCCGGCCGCCTGGCGGGACCGTGGCATCGCCGTCGATCACGCAGCCAGCTCCACTGGCGCGTCGCCGTCGGCGGCGGCCACGCGCGCCAGCGGCTCGAAGTAGTAGCTCACGCGCGGCCTCGGATCGAGGTACTCGATCACCGCCGGCGGCAGCTTGGCGGCCGGCAGGCTGCGGCGGATGCCGAGATTGGCCTGCGTTTCCAGGTCGAGCACCAGGGCCTCGTGGCGCGGCACCTTCGCGTCGTGCACCAGCACACGCGGCTTCAGCGGCCGGCTGGAGTTGACGCCCACCACGAGCGCGAAGCGGTCGTCCGTCAACTGCACCAGCGAGCCCGCCGGGTACACGCCCATCATGCGGATGAAGACGTTCAGCACCGCCGGGTCGAAGCGGTTGCGGCCCTGCACGAACAGCACCGACACGGCTTCGTGCGGCGTGAGCTGCGGCGTGCGTGACTGCGGGTTGCAGAGGTTGTCGTAGCGGTTGATCAGCGAGACCACGCGCGCCGCCATCGTGATGCGCTCGCCGGCCAGCTTGAGCGGGAAGCCGCTGCCGTCGGCGTGCTCGTGGTGCTGCGCCAGCACGCGCAGCGCGCCGGCCGAGAGGCCCATGCGCTGGCCCACGGCCACGCCCTTGGCGACGTGGTCGCGGTAGGCCGCCACCTCATTGGCGTTGGAGCCGTCTTCGGCGTGGCGGAAGCGGTCGGCCACCTCGAGCTTGCCGACATCGTGCATCAGCGCGCCCACGCCGAGGTCCACCAGCTCGGGCTCGGTCAGGCCCAGCGTGCGGCCGATCAGCAGCGAGATCACGCCGACGTTGAGCGCGTGCGAGGCGGCGCGGTCGCCGCTGCCGGCCACCAGGCGGATGGCGATGTCGTCGTCGGTGAGCATGCGGCCGAGCAGCGCGCGCGTCAGCGCCTCGGACTGCTGGGCCGCATGCTGCGGTCGCGCGGTGACGAGGTCCATCGACTCGCGCCACGCCTTGACAGCTTCGGCATGCTGGCGCTCGCAGCGCTGGCTGGACTCGAGCTGCTGCTGCAGGCTGCGCTTGCGCAACTCGGCAGTGGCCGCGGCCTCCTGGGCCTGGTTTGGCGCGGCGCTGGTGGCATCGTCTGCTGCCGGGCCCGCGGTGGCGCCGGCCGCAGAGTCATCGAGCGGCTCGCTCTTCTCCGGCGACCAGCGCACCCGCTGCAGCCCCAGGCCACGCAGCGTGGCGAGCTGCTCCTGCGTGGTGATGCGAAAACTCGACAGCGGAAAGGGGTGCGACAGCCAGCCACCGTCGAGCATGACGAACATGCCGACGCGAAGGTCTTCGACGGCGATGGTGGCGGACATGGTTTCCCGGCGTGCTTTCGATGTTCCCAAGGCGAACCCAGGCCATTGACCCGGTAAAACCGTTTTCGGGCTCAACGAGCAGAGCTTGAGTGTTCATCTGCGCGGCCATTCCTGCCGTGACTTTTGCCGCACCGCGCCCGCACGCCCGAGGCGCCTCCACAATCAGGCGGTGGCTGCTCCCAAGACCTTCTACACCTGCCGCGAGTGCGGCGGCGCCAGCCCCAAGTGGCTGGGCCAGTGCCCGCACTGCAAGGCCTGGAATACGCTCGACGAATCGGTGGCCGAGCCCGCCGGCGCAGGCGGCAAGAACCGCTTCCAGGCCCTGGCGGGCGCCGCCGGCCAGCGCCAGCTGGTGGCCACCCTGTCGGAGATCGAGGCCGCCGAGGTGGAGCGCACGCCCACCGGCCAGGACGAGCTCGACCGCGTGCTCGGCGGCGGCATCGTCGAAGGCGCGGTGGTGCTCATCGGGGGTGATCCGGGTATCGGCAAGAGCACGCTGCTGCTGCAAGCCATCGACGCGCTGTCCACGCGCCTGCGCGTGCTCTACGTCACGGGCGAAGAAAGCGGCGCGCAGATCGCGCTGCGCAGCCGCCGGCTCGGGCTGCAGGGCAAGCAGGTGCGCGTGCTGGCCGAGATCCAGCTCGAGCGCATCGTGCAGGCCATCGAGGCCGAGAACCCGGCCTTCGTGGTGGTGGACTCGATCCAGACCGTCTACAGCGAGCAGCTCACCAGCGCACCGGGCAGCGTGGCCCAGGTGCGCGAGTGCGCGGCGCAGCTCACGCGCGTGGCCAAGACGCGCGGCTGCACCATCGTGCTGGTGGGCCACGTCACGAAAGAAGGCGCGCTGGCCGGGCCGCGCGTGCTGGAGCACATCGTCGACACGGTGCTGTACTTCGAGGGCGACACGCACAGCAGTTTCCGCCTCGTGCGCGCCATCAAGAACCGCTTCGGCGCGGTCAACGAGATCGGCGTGTTCGCCATGACGGACCGCGGCCTCAAGGGCGTGAGCAATCCGAGCGCGATCTTCCTGTCCACCCACACCGAGCCGGTGCCGGGCAGCTGCGTGCTCGTCACGCTCGAGGGCACGCGGCCGCTGCTGGTGGAGATCCAGGCGCTGGTCGACGGCGGCGGCGGCAGCCCGCGGCGCCTGAGCGTGGGCCTGGACCGCGACCGCCTGGCCATGCTGCTGGCGGTGTTGCACCGCCACGCGGGCGTGAGCTGCCTCGACCAGGACGTGTTCGTCAACGCCGTGGGCGGCGTGCGCATCGCCGAGCCAGCGGCCGACCTGGCGGTGCTGCTGGCCATCCAGGGCAGCCTGCGCGGGCGCGCGCTGCCGCGCGGCTTCGTGGCCTTCGGCGAGGTCGGCCTGGCCGGCGAGGTGCGGCCCGCGCCGCGCGGCCAGGAGCGGCTGAAGGAGGCTGCCAAGCTGGGCTTCAGCGTGGCCGTGGTGCCGCGCGCCAATGCGCCGAAGAAACCGATCGAAGGCCTCACGGTGCACGCGGTCGATCGCATCGAGCAGGCCATCGAGGCGGTGCGCGGGTTGTAGTCTTCGAAAGCGACGCCATCTTCGATGGCCGTCAACCCTGAACGAGGAGCACACCCGATGGGCAAGCGACTGCTGCTGCTGTGGACGCTGGTGCGCGACGACGCGATGCGCCTGTGGCGCGCGCTGCGCCACCCGGCATCGCCCACCTGGCTGAAGTGGGCGGTGGCCGGGCTGGCGCTGTACCTCGTGTCGCCGGTCGACCTGCTGCCCGACTTCATCCCGCTGCTGGGCATGGTCGATGACCTGGTGCTGATCCCGCTGGCCATCCGCGCGCTGCTGAACCGGCTGCCGCCGAACGTGCGGGCCGACATCGACGGCCGCACCGTCAACCTCTAGGAGCGTGGGCGCGGTGCGCATCGCGCTGGTCTCCGACATCCACGGCAACCTGCCGGCGCTGCAGGCCGTGGCCGCCGAGATCGATGCCGCCGGCGCCGATCTCGTGCTGAATCTGGGCGACATCGCCAGCGGCCCGCTGTGGCCGCGCCAGACGGTGGCCTGGCTGGCCGAACGGGGCTGGCCCACGATCGCCGGCAACCACGAGCGGCAGGCGCTGGCGGCCACGCCGGGCGATGGCGATGACGACGCGTTCACGGCGGCCGAACTGGGAGATGCCGAGCGCGCCTGGCTGGCGGCCCTGCCGCCCACGCTGGCGGCGGCCGACGGCGAGTTGCGCGCCTTTCATGGCGTGCCCGACCACGACCACGTCGGCCTGCTCGAGACCGTGACGCCCGGCTTCACGCCGGCCGGCGAGACCGGCGTATGTGCCGCAAGCGCCGCCGAGGTGCAGCAGCGCCTGGGCACCCTGCGCGCGCCGGTGCTGGCCTGCGGCCACACCCACACGGCGCGCACCCTGCGGCTGGCCGACGGCACGCTGATCGTCAACCCCGGCAGCGTCGGCCGCCCGGCCTATGCCCACGACCGGCCGCACCGCCACCTCGTCGAGGCCGGCAGCCCGCACGCACGCTGGGCCCTGCTCGAGCGCGGCCCCGGCGGCTGGCAGGCGCAGCTGCGGCAAACCACCTACGACTGGGACTCAGCCGCCCGCCAGGCAGCCCGCGTGCGCGCCGCCTGGGCGCAGGACTGGGCTCACGAACTGGCCACCGGCCGCACGCGGCCGGGTGTGTTTGGCTGACCTCTTCGGCTGAAGTCTTCAGCGGGCGGCGCCGCCCAGCTTCTCGCGCAGCAGCTGCCCCAGGCCGTAGGCCACGCGGCGCAGCTCGTTGCCCACCCGCCACAGGTGCGTGGGCAGCCGCTTCAGGCCCTTGAACTTGCGCGAAGGCATGGTCGCCGGCGCGCCGATGGTCGAGGCCACCTGGTCGTCGTGCCCGCAGGGCGTGGGCACGACGAGGCGTTGCTTCAGGCCGTAGATCCAGGCGCGGTCGAAGGCATGGTCATAAGGCAGCTGCATCGGCAGCAAGCCACCGGGCTTGCGCAGCCAGGCCTCGGCGGCGCGGCGGTTCATCAGGTAGGCGCTGGAGCCGGTGCACTTGGACAGCATCACCGCCAGTCCGTGCCCCTGGCCCAGATCGGCCACGACCACCGGCGTGCCGGAGTGCACCGCCGAGAGCTTGACCACGTCCCAGCGCGTGCGTTGCGCCATCAGGGCCGCCACCACGGCGGGCAGCGTGTCGTGCAACCGCACGTCGTCTTCGAGCACCAGCGCTGCGTCGGCCTTGCTGGCCAGCAGCTGGTGCATGACCTCGATGTGCGAGAGATAACATCCCAGCTCACCGGGCAGCGGCGTCATTCCGTGGCGGCGGTGGAAGGTGGCTTCGTCGAGCAGGGCCCGCTGCGCCGGCGTGAACTGGCGGGCATCCACCGCCGGCAGCCGCGTGAAGGGCATCTGCAGCCGATCGAGCTGCTCGCGCACGCGGGCCAGGCGATCCGGCGCGCGGTCGAGATTGATCACCCATGTCTGCACAGCATCCATCGTCGAGATTGTCAGCGAGGCCACGCCCATGAAAGGCGGCCTGAGCGGTGTCTGGGTCGGCTGGGGCCTGGCGGTCGCCGCCATCGCCGTGGGCTGGGCCTCGTACGGCTGGCCGGGCGTGGTGCTGGCAATCACGGTCATCGCGTTCTGGCTGCTGCTGCAGTTCAGCCGCGCGATGCGCGTGCTGCGCATCGCCGCCAGCAACCCGGTGGGCCACGTGGCGAACGCGGTGATGCTGAACGCCAAGCTCCAGCGCGGCATGAAGCTGCCCGAGGTGCTGGTGCTCACGCGCTCGCTCGGCCGCCGCGTGGCGGGCGACGCCACCAGCCCGAGCGAGACCTGGGCCTGGACGGACGCCGGCGGCGACACCGTGCAGCTCACGCTCGAGCACGGCCACCTCGCGCAGTGGGAACTGCAACGCGCCGCTGCCTAGGAGTCTGCGCGGCAGAGATCGGCACGGGTGCCGATCTCTGCCGCGCAGACTCCTAGAATCCGCGACTCACCTTTCGAAGCTGGAGAACCCCCATGTCGATGTCCGACCGCGACGGCAAGATCTGGATGGACGGCACGCTCGTCGACTGGCGTGACGCCAAGATCCACGTGCTGTCGCACACGCTGCACTACGGCTGCGGCGCCTTCGAGGGCGTGCGGGCCTACAACACGGCGCGGGGCACAGCGATCTTTCGGCTGCGCGAGCACACCGAGCGCCTCTTCAACAGCGCCAAGATCTTGCGCATGAAGATCCCCTTCACGCTCGAGGAGGTGATGGAAGCCCAGCGCACCGTGGTGCGCGAGAACAAGCTCGAGAGCTGCTACCTGCGCCCGCTCACCTGGATCGGCGACAAGAAGCTCGGCGTCAGCCCCAAGGGCAACACCATCCATCTGATGGTGGCGGCCTGGGCCTGGGGCGCCTACCTCGGCGAAGAGGGCTTGAAGCGCGGCATCCGCGTCAAGACCAGCAGCTACACGCGCCACCACGTCAACATCACGATGACGCAGGCAAAGGCGGTGAGCAACTACACCAACTCGATCCTGGCCAACATGGAGGCCACCGACGAGGGCTACGACGAGGCGCTGCTGCTCGACCCCTCGGGCTTTGTCTCCGAAGGCGCCGGCGAGAACCTGTTCGTCATCAAGAAGGGCGTGGTCTACACGCCGGATCTGTCGGCCGGTGCGCTGAATGGCATCACGCGCGACACGATCTTCGCCATCTGCCAGGACCTCGGCCTGAAGCTGGTTGAAAAGCGCATCACGCGCGACGAGGTCTACATCTGCGATGAGGCCTTCTTCACCGGCACGGCCGCCGAAGTGACGCCGATCCGCGAGCTCGACCGCATCGAGCTGGGCGCGGGCAGCCGGGGCCCCATCACCGAGAAGATCCAGAGCGCGTTCTTCGACATCGTGAACGGCCGCAACCCCAAGTACGCCGATTGGCTGACGCTGGTATGAGCCGCACCGACACCGAACCGCGCGCCGTCGTCGAGCTGGCCGCAGCCGAGCTGCAAGGCCCGGGCGTCACCTACTGCCCGAACCCGAAGATGCCACTGTGGAGCAGCCATCCGAAGGTCTTCATCGACGTTGCCTCCACCGGTGAGGGCAAGTGCCCGTACTGCGGCACGGTCTACCGGCTGAAGACCGGGGAGAAGACACACGGCGCCCACTGAGAGCTTGTGACACAAGCTCTGACTCGGCAAGAGCCCGTGGCCAGCAGCCCGCCCGATGCCGCCCTGTGGCGCGCCGCACGCGACGCCCTGCTCGACCACGCCGAGCGCCGTGACGCCGGCCACTCACTGGCTCTGCTGCTGGCCGAGTTGAGCCTGCAGCTGGGCGTGGCCTGCCGGGTGCGTGACGTCGGCATGGCGCCGTCACCGAGTGCTGGGCTGGTCTTGCCGCTGCAGCGGCTGGGCCAGGCGCTCGGCCATCTCGAGATCGAAGGCGAGGTGGCGGCCGCCGGGCTCGCCCCCGTGCTGCCGGCGCTCGGCGCCTTGCTGGCGCTGCGCGATGAACAGGCCGGCAGCGCCACGACCAACCGCTACAGCGGCCCCGAAGCCGGGCTGATCCGCTCAGCGCTGGCCGGAGCCGGCACCTTCGTGTGGGAGTGGTGGATCGAGAGCGACTGGCTCACCGACATCGACCAGGGCCTGCGCCTGCTGGGCTACCCCGTGACCAACGGCGGCCATACGCAAGACCACTGGGCAGCGCTGATCCACCCCGACGACCGCGCCGACAACCACGAGGCCTACCAGCGCCACGAGCGTGGCGAGGTCGAGGTCTACGAGCACGCCTACCGCGTCCGCGCCGCCGACGGCCGCTGGCGCTGGATGCTGGAACGGGGCCGCATCGTCGACCGCGCGCCGGACGGCCGGCCGCTGCGCATGGTGGGCACGCAGACCGACATCACCGAGCGCCGCGAACTCGAGCGTGCGCGCGAAGAGGCCGCCGAGGCCCAGGCCGCCAGCCGCGCCAAGACCGAGTTCCTGGCGCGCATGAGCCACGAGCTGCGCACGCCGCTGAATGCCGTGCTGGGCTTCACGCAGCTGATGCAGATCGACCGCAGCGAACCACCAGGGCCCGAACAGCAACGGCGGCTGCAGCTCATCCGCGAGGCTGGCGAGCACCTGCTGCACATGATCAACGACCTGCTTGACCTGACGCGCATCGAAAGCGGCGGCCTCACGCTCTCGCCCACGCGCATGGAGCTGCGCGAGCTGGTGCTGCAGGTGTTTGCCTTGCTGGCCGAGCTGGCGGCGCGCCAAGGGGTGACTCTGGCGCTGGAGCCCGGCGCGCTGCTGGCGCTCGATGCCGACCGCACGCGGCTGCGCCAGGTGCTGCTGAACCTGGTGTCCAACGCCATCAAGTACAACCGGCCGGGTGGGCGTGTCGGCGTGGTGCTGGCCGCACAGGCCGACGGCACGGCCCGCATCGTGGTGCAGGACAGCGGCCTGGGCATCGGCGAGGCGCAGCTGGCGCGGCTGTTCGAGCCTTTCCATCGCGGGCCCCACGAGCGCAGCGCGATCGAGGGCACCGGCATCGGCCTGGCACTGACCAAGGCGCTGGTGATCCGCATGGGTGGGCGGATCGAGGTGCGCAGCGAGCTCGACGTGGGCTCGGAGTTCTGCGTAAGCCTGCCGCTGCGCGTGGGCTGAGCTCCGGGCACGGCTCTTCGACAGGCTCAGCGCGAACGGAGGCCTTTGGCCTCAACGCGAGCGGAAGGATCCCGTTCGGGCTGAGCCTGTCGAAGCCCTCACGCGAGCACCTCCGTTCAGGCTGAGCCTGTCGAAGCCCCGGCGCCCCGCTCAGCGCCCCACGAACGCCAGCGCCGTGCGCGCGGGCACGGTGATCGTGGCCTTGGCCGGGTCCCAGCGCGCCTCGCGCGCGGGCCGCGGGTCGGCGGCATTCGCGGCGCGGTGCACCGGGTGCAGCTCGAGCGCGCGGCCTTCGAGCCCCGGCATCGCCAGCACCGCCGGCACCGTGCCGGCGTTGACGGCATACACCAGCTCCGTGTGCCCGGCGCCGGCCAGGCTCCGCCCATCGAGATGCGCCAGCATCACATCGGCGCGCGATGCCGGCCCGGTGTTGAAGAAGCGCAGCCGCTTCGTCACCTCGTCGGCCGTCGGCAGCCGCAGCAGCGTGGTGCCGGCGCGGATGCGCAGCAGGTCCATCGACGCATCGCGCACGAAGGCGATGTGCGCAGGCGCCGGCTTGAGCGCCGGGTCGGCCAGCAGCGGCTTCAGCAGCGGCCAGAAGGCGCCACTCTCGCCCTTGGGCGGCAGGCCCGCACCCCAGCCGTTGTCGCGCGCCGTCCAGTCGATGCGGTTGAACCAGTCGCCGCTGTCGAAGCTGTTGCGGTCGCCGCTCTTGCTGCGCATCAGCTCCACGCCCGCGTGCAGGTAGGCCACGCCCTGGCTGAAGGCGGTGAGCGCCACGCCCAGCACCTGCACGCGCGCGCGGTCGTCCATCGTCGTGTCGCGCGGCAGCTTGAGCAGCTGGATGTCGAACAGCGTCTGGTTGTCGTGGTTCTCGACGTAGTTCACCACCTCGGTGGG
>JAIYDH010000129.1 GCA_027487585.1 Rubrivivax sp. | reverse complement strand
TCCTTGAAGGCGGTCATCGGGTCGCCGTGGGCTTCCATGCCGTGCAGCAGCGGGAAGGCGCAGTCTTCCAACTCCATCATCACGCCCTTCAGCGCCTTCTGCGGGCCCTCCACGGGCACCTCGAGCAGTTGCAGGATGACGGGCTGGTCCTTGCCGAGCATCTCGCCACTGGCGATGCGGAACAGCAGGGCATAGCCGATCTGGCCGGCCGCGCCGGTGACGGCCACGCGCACGGGCTTCTTGGTGGACATGGTGGGGGCTCCTCAGGCAGGTAGGTCAAGCAGGGAAGGGCCCGGATTCTAGGCGTGCGGACCTGACTTCACTCTTATGTCTTATGCAAGACAACAGGGCACAATGCGCGTTCCATGAACGCTGCCACGTCGTCGCTCACGCCGTCATTCAGCCCGCTGTACCAGCAAATCAAGTCGCTGCTGGTGCAGGGCCTGCAAGGCGGCGAGTGGCTGCCCGGCCAGGCCATCCCGAGCGAAACCGAGCTGGCGGCGCGCTTCCGCGTCAGCCAGGGCACGGTGCGCAAGGCCATCGACGAGATGGCGGCCGACAACCTGCTGGTGCGCCGCCAGGGCAAGGGCACCTTCGTCGCCACCCACGCCGAGCAGAGCACGCAGTACCGCTTTCTGCGCCTGGTGCCCGACAGCGGCACGCAGGCGCCGCTGCAGCGCCGGCTGCTCGACTGCCGCCGCCTGCGCGCGCCGGCCGACGTGGCACGCGCACTCGAACTGCGCGCTGGCGAGACGGCGGTGCAGGTGCGCCGGCTGCTGCTGGCGCCCGATGAATCGGCCGCCGGCGGCCCAGCGCAGCCGGTGGTGCTTGACGACCTCTGGCTGCCCGGCACGCCCTTCAAGGGCCTCACGCTCGAGCGCATGGAAAGCTGGCGCGGCCCGCTGTACCGCCTGTTCGAGGCCGAGTTCGCGGTGCACATGGTGCGCGCCGAGGAAAAGCTGCGTGCCGTGGCCGCCGGCGCCGACGAGGCCGCCCTGCTGGGCACGGCGCCGGGCACACCGCTGCTGTCGGTGGAGCGGCTGTCCTACACCTATGGCGACAAGCCCGTCGAACTGCGCCGCGGTTTCTACCTCACCCAGGCCCATCACTACCGCAACTCCTTGATGTGAGGGCCGTTTCGACACCTGTTTGCCACTTTCCAGCCCGGTGTAAGCCAGCGAGCTTGCAATAGACTCAATCGGGTTTCCCCGCGTTACACCCACGAAGTACCCCCCCATGGCTGAGATGACTCGACAAAGACCGGTCACAAGACCCGGCACCATGAAGCTGATCGACGCGGTGAAATACCGCCTGCCGCTGGCCGGCGTCGTGTCGATCCTGCATCGCGCCAGCGGCGCGCTGATGTTCGGGCTGTTGCCACTGATCATCTGGCTGTTCGACATGAGCGTCAGCTCGGAGATCAGCTTCGAGGTCTTCCGCAGCGCCTTCGTCGCCGGCATCGGCTTCGTGCCGGCCTTCCTGGTGAAGCTGGTGGTGCTGGCGCTGATCTGGGCCTACCTGCACCACTTCATCGCCGGCGTGCGCCACCTCTGGATGGACGCCACGCACAGCGTCACCAAGGAGTGGGGCCGGCAGTCGGCAGTGGTCACGCTGGCCCTGAGTCTGCTGCTCACCGCGGCGCTGGGCGCCAAGCTGTTCGGGCTCTTCTGAGCCCGCGAAAGAGGCATTCCATGGCAGTCAATTACGGAAGCAAGCGCGTCGTCGTCGGCGCGCACTACGGCATGCGCGACTGGCTCAGCCAGCGTGTCACGGCGGTGCTGATGGCGCTGTTCACCATCGTGCTGCTGGCACAGGTGCTGTTCGGTGGCGAGCTGGGCTACGACCGCTGGGCCGCGATCTTCAGCGCGCAGTGGATGAAGGCGCTCACGCTGGTGGTGTTCGTGGCCCTGGGCTGGCATGCCTGGGTTGGCGTGCGCGACATCTGGATGGACTACGTCAAGCCCGTCGCCGTGCGCCTGACGCTGCAGGTGCTGACGATCGTCTGGCTGGTGGCCTGCATCGGCTGGGCCGTGCAGGTCCTTTGGAGGTTGTAAACCGTGTCTCTGGCAAATCTACCCAAGCGCAAGTTCGATGTCGTCATCGTCGGGGCCGGTGGCTCCGGCATGCGGGCGTCGTTGCAGCTGGCGCGCGCCGGCCTGAACGTGGCGGTGCTGTCCAAGGTGTTCCCGACGCGCAGCCACACCGTGGCGGCGCAGGGCGGCATCGGCGCCTCGCTCGGCAACATGGCCGAGGACAACTGGCACTACCACTTCTACGACACCGTCAAGGGCTCTGACTGGCTCGGCGACCAGGACGCCATCGAGTTCATGTGCCGCGAGGCCGGCCGCGTGGTCTACGAGCTCGAGCACATGGGTATGCCGTTCGACCGCAACCCCGACGGCACCATCTACCAGCGCCCGTTCGGCGGCCACACCGCCAACTACGGCGAGAAGCCCGTGCAGCGCGCCTGCGCCGCGGCCGACCGCACCGGCCACGCCATGCTGCACACGCTGTACCAGCAGAACGTGGCGGCGCGCACCAACTTCTTCGTCGAGTGGATGGCGCTGGATCTCATCACCGACGCCGATGGCGACGTGCTCGGCGTCACCGCGCTCGAGATGGAAACGGGCGAGGTGCACCTGCTGCAGGCCAAGGTCACGCTGCTGGCCACCGGCGGTGCGGGCCGCATCTACGCCGCCAGCACCAATGCCTTCATCAACACGGGTGATGGCCTGGGCATGGCGGCGCGTGCCGGCATCCCGCTCGAGGACATGGAGTTCTGGCAGTTCCACCCCACCGGCGTGCACAACGCCGGCGTGCTGCTGACCGAGGGCTGCCGCGGCGAAGGCGCCATCCTGCGCAACGCCAACGGTGAGCGCTTCATGGAGCGCTATGCGCCCACGCTGAAGGACCTGGCGCCGCGCGACTTCGTCAGCCGCTGCATGGACCAGGAGATCAAGGAAGGCCGGGGCTGCGGTCCGAACAAGGACTACATCAACCTCGACATGACGCACCTGGGTGGCGACACCATCCTGAAGCGGCTGCCGAGCGTGTTCGAGATCGGCCACAACTTCGCCAACGTCGACATCACCAAGGAACCGATCCCCGTGGTGCCGACGATCCACTACCAGATGGGCGGCATCCCGACCAACATCAACGGGCAGGTGGTCATTCCGCGCAACGGCATCCACAACGATGTCGTCAACGGCCTGTACGCGGTGGGCGAGTGCTCGTGTGTCAGCGTGCACGGCGCCAACCGGCTGGGCACGAACTCGCTGCTCGACCTGCTGGTGTTCGGCAAGGCCTCGGGCGACCACATCGTCAACAGCTTCAAGTCGGCTGACAAGGCGCACAAGCCGCTGCCGGCCGATGCCGCCGACCTGGCCTTGTCGCGCCTGGCGCGCCTGGATGGCGCCACCAGTGGCGAGTACGCGCAAGACGTGGCCGGCGACATCCGCTCGACGATGCAGCAGCACGCCGCCGTCTTCCGCACCCAGTCCAGCATGGACGAGGGCGTGGCGAAGATCAACGCCATGCGCGAGCGCGTGGCCGCCATCGGCCTGAAGGACAAGAGCAAGGTCTTCAACACCGCGCGCATCGAGGCGCTGGAAGTCGAGAACCTGATCGAGGCCGCCCAGGCCACGATGACCAGCGCCGCCGCGCGCCACGAGTGCCGCGGTGCCCACACCGTGAAGGACTACGAGCGCGGCGCCGACGACCCGCAGTTCCCGCTCGGCCGCAACGACGCCGAGTGGATGAAGCACACGCTCTGGTACAGCGAGGGCAACCGCCTGTCCTACAAGCCGGTGAACCTGAAGCCGCTGACCGTGGAGTCGGTTCCCCCGAAGGTTCGCACCTTCTGATGCACGAGCAGTAGCACCATGACGCAACGCACCTTCCAGATCTACCGCTTCGACCCCGACCAGGACGAGAAGCCGCGCATGCAGACCTACACCGTCGAGCTCGACGGCACCGAGCGCATGCTGCTCGACGCGCTGATGAAGCTCAAGGCGCAGGACCCGACGCTGTCGTTCCGCCGCTCGTGCCGCGAAGGCGTGTGCGGGTCTGATGCGATGAACATCAACGGCAAGAACGGCCTCGCGTGCCTGACCAACATGCGCACGCTGCCGGGCACCATCGTGCTCAAGCCGCTGCCGGGCCTGCCGGTGATCCGCGACCTGATCGTCGACATGACGCTGTTCTTCAAGCAGTACAACAGCATCAAGCCCTACCTCGTGAACGACACGCCGCCACCCGAGAAGGAGCGGCTGCAAAGCCCCGAGGAGCGCGACGAGCTCAACGGCCTGTACGAGTGCATCCTGTGCGCCAGCTGCTCCACCAGCTGCCCGAGCTTCTGGTGGAACCCCGACAAGTTCGTCGGCCCGGCCGGCCTGCTGCAGGCGTACCGCTTCATCGCCGACAGCCGCGACCAGGCCACCGGTGAGCGCCTCGACAACCTCGAGGACCCGTACCGCCTGTTCCGCTGCCACACCATCATGAACTGCGTCGACGTCTGCCCCAAGGGCCTGAACCCGACGAAGGCCATCGGCAAGATCAAGGAGCTGATGGTCCGCCGGGCTGTCTGACCCCGCGATGGAAGAGCGCCTCGACGAACGGTCTCTCAGCAAGCTGCGCTGGCGCTGCCGGCGCGGCCTGCTTGAGAACGACCTCTTCATCGAGCGTTTCTTCCGCCACCACGAGGAGACGATCACGACAAGGCAGGCCACCGGGTTGATGACCCTGATGGACCTGACCGACAACGACCTTCTCGACCTGCTGCTCGGCCGCGTGCCGCTGGCCGGCGAGATCGACCTGCCCGAAGTCCGCGAGGTGCTGGTGCTGCTGCGCCAGTCGCCCATCCCGGTACCCGCCAAGCACACCCTCTGAAGAAAGGCCCCTGCGATGACCCCCTCCGACGTGAAAGCCACGCTTTCGTTCAGCGACGGCAGCCCCAGCATGGAGCTGCCCCTCTACAAGGGCTCGATCGGACCGGACGTCATCGACATCCGCAAGCTCTACGCACAGACCGGCAAGTTCACCTACGACCCCGGCTTCCTGAGCACGGCCTCGTGCAACAGCACCATCACCTACATCGACGGTGACAAGGGCCAGCTGCTCTACCGCGGCTACCCGATCGAGCAGCTGGCCACGGGCTGCGACTTCCTCGAGGTCTGCTACCTGCTGCTCAACGGCGAGCTGCCCCAGCAGGCCGAGCGCGACGACTTCGTCAAGACCATCACGTACCACACGATGGTCAACGAGCAGATGCAGTTCTTCCTGCGTGGCTTCCGCCGCGACGCCCACCCGATGGCCGTGATGACGGGCCTGGTGGGTGCACTGTCGGCCTTCTATCACGACAGCACCGACATCCATAACGCCCAGCACCGCACGATCGCCGCGCACCGGCTGATCGCCAAGATGCCCACGCTGGTGGCCATGGCCTACAAGTACGGCGTCGGCCAGCCCTTCATCTACCCGAAGAACGACCTCAGCTACAGCGCGAACTTCATGCGCATGATGTTCGCCACGCCTTGCGAAGAGTACGTGCCGAACCCGGTGCTGGTGCGCGCGCTCGACCGCATCTTCATCCTGCACGCCGACCACGAGCAGAACGCCAGCACCTCCACCGTGCGCCTGTGCGGCAGTTCGGGCACCAACCCGTTCGCGGCCATCGCCGCTGGCGTGGCCTGTCTGTGGGGCCCGGCGCACGGCGGCGCCAACGAGGCGGCGCTGAACATGCTCGAGGAGATCCAGCGCAACGGCGGCGTCGAGAAGATCGGCGAGTTCATCAAGCAGGTGAAGGACAAGAACTCCAGCGTCAAGCTGATGGGTTTCGGTCACCGCGTCTACAAGAACTACGACCCGCGGGCCAAGCTGATGCGCGAGACCTGCCACGAGGTGCTGCAGGAGCTCGGCCTGCAGAACGACCCGATGTTCAAGCTGGCGATGGCGCTGGAGAAGATCGCGCTCGAGGACGACTACTTCGTCAGCCGCAAGCTCTACCCGAACGTCGACTTCTACTCGGGCATCGTGCAGCGCGCGCTCGGCATCCCGGTCAGCCTGTTCACCGCCATCTTCGCGCTGGCGCGCACGGTGGGCTGGATCGCGCAGCTCAACGAGATGATCGGCGACGCCGAGTACAAGATCGGCCGCCCGCGCCAGCTGTTCGTCGGCTCGCCGGTGCGCGACGTGAAGCCGATCGCGGAACGTTGAACCCCCAAGTTCGCTAGCGCCCGCTACCCCCCGAGTGGGCAGCGCCGCGACGGCCCGGCGGAGCCGGATCCGCGCGGGGCGCCTGGGCCAGGGTGCTCGGTAGACGCACGTATACTCGCGCCTCATTTTTGAGCAGCCCGACGTGCTGAAACCCCTGCGCCTCGGCGCGTTCACCCTGCCGAACAACCTGCTCATCGCGCCCATGGCCGGCGTCACCGACCGGCCCTTCCGCATGCTGTGCCGCCACCTCGGCGCCGGCCATGCCGTGAGCGAGATGGTGACGAGCAAGCGCGAGCTCTGGCAAACGCTGAAGACTTCGCGCCGTGCCGACCACACCGGCGAGCCCGGGCCCATCGCCGTGCAGATCGCCGGTGTCGACCCGGCCGAGATGGCCGAGGCGGCGCTCTACAACGTCGACCGCGGCGCGCAGATCATCGACATCAACATGGGCTGCCCGGCCAAGAAGGTGTGCAAGGTCTGGGCCGGCTCGGCGCTGATGCAGAACGAGCGGCTGGCGCTGGCCATCGTCGAGGCCGTCGTCGCCGCCTGCACGCCGCGCGGCGTGCCGGTGACGCTGAAGATGCGCACCGGCTGGTGTGCCTCGGTGAAGAACGCGCCGACCCTGGCGCGTGCCGCACAAGAGGCCGGCATCGCCATGCTCACCGTGCACGGCCGCACGCGCGAGCAGGGCTACGGCGGCGCGGCCGAGCACGACACGGTGGCGGCCATCAAGGCCGAGCTGCACATCCCGGTGGTGGCCAACGGCGACATCACGAGCCCTGAGCGCGCGGCCGAGGTGCTGCGCGCCACCGGCTGCGATGCCGTGATGATCGGCCGCGCGGCGCAGGGGCGGCCGTGGATCTTCGGCGACATCGCGCACTTCCTGGCGCACGGCACGCACCGCCTGCCGCCCACGGTGACCGAGGTGCGCGGCTGGCTGCTGGAGCACCTGGACGACCACCTGGCGCTGTATGGCGAGTTCACCGGCGTGCGCAGCGCCCGCAAGCACATCGGCTGGGCCGTGCGCGGCCTGCCCGGTGGCGAGGCCCTGCGCCAGCGTATCAATGGGCTCGACGAGGCGCGTGCGCAGCACGAGGCGCTGGCCAGCTTCTTCGACACCCTCGCGGCCACGCACGAGCGCCTGCCCTTGCCGGTGATGGCGGCCGCGAACGACCAGGAACACGATCAAGACAGCGAGGCCCTCGCAGCATGAGCCGCAAAGCCATCGACGAAAGCGTGCGCGCCAGCGTCGAGCAGTACTTCAAGGATCTGCGGGGCGCCGAGCCCGGCGACCTGCACCCCCTCTTCATCGCCGCGGCCGAGAAGCCGCTGCTCGACGTGGTGATGCGCCACGCCGAAGGCAACCAGAGCAAGGCCGCCGACTGGCTCGGCATCAATCGCAACACGCTGCGGCGCAAGCTGCTCGATCACAAGCTCATCAAGCCATGAAGACCGCCCTGCTCTCCGTGTCCGACAAGACCGGCATCGTCGACCTCGCCCGCGCACTGGCCGCGCAAGGCGTGCGCCTGCTCTCCACCGGCGGCACGGCGCGCCTGCTTGCCGACGCCGGCCTGGCCGTCACCGAGGTGGCCGAGGTGACCGGCTCGCCCGAAATGCTCGACGGCCGCGTGAAGACGCTGCACCCGCGCATCCACGGTGGCCTGCTGGCGCGGCGCGACGTGCCGGCGCACATGGCCGCGCTGCAACAGCACGACATCGGCACCATCGACCTGCTGGTCGTGAACCTCTACCCCTTTGCGCAGGCCACCGCGCGCGCCGACTGCACGCTCGACGACGCCATCGAGAACATCGACATCGGCGGCCCGGCCATGCTGCGCGCCGCGGCCAAGAACTGGGACGGCGTGACCGTGGTCATCGACCCGGCCGACTACCCCCAGGTGCTGGCCGAGCTCGCCGCCGGCGGCGTGCAGCGCAGCACGCGCTTCCGGCTGGCCAAGAAGGTGTTTGCGCACACCGCGGCCTACGACGGCATGATCGCCAACTACCTGGGCGCCGTGGCCCCGGGCGCCGAGGACGCCGGCCACGACGTGCCCGCGCGCGAGCCCTTCCCCAGCGTCTGGACGGCGCAGTTCGTCAAGGCGCAGGACATGCGCTACGGCGAGAACCCGCACCAGTCGGCCGCCTTCTACCGCGAGGCCGTGCCCCCTGCCGGCACGCTGGCGGCGTACCGGCAGCTGCAGGGCAAGGCGCTGAGCTACAACAACATCGCCGATGCCGACGCGGCCTGGGAGTGCGTGCGCAGCTTCGACGCACCGGCCTGCGTCATCGTCAAACACGCCAACCCCTGCGGCGTGGCGGTGGGCGCCACGCTCACCGAGGCCTACCAGAAGGCCTGGCAGACCGATCCGACCTCGGCCTTCGGCGGCATCATCGCCTTCAACCGCCCGCTCGACGAAGCCACGGCCCGGCAGATCGGCGACAACAAGCAGTTCGTCGAGGTTCTCATCGCGCCGGCCGTCACGCCCGAGGCCGCGGCCGTGCTGGCGCCGAAGCAGAACCTGCGCGTGCTCGAGGTGCCGGCGGGCAGCGGCGCAAACGCCGTCGACAGCAAGCGCATCGGCGGTGGCCTCTTGCTGCAATCGCCCGACAACAAGAACGTCAGCCCGGCCGAGCTGCGCGTGGTGACGAAGAAGACGCCAACGCCGCAGCAGATGGACGACCTGATGTTCGCCTGGAAGGTGGCCAAGTTCGTCAAGAGCAATGCCATCGTCTTCTGCGGTGGCGGCATGACGCTGGGCGTGGGCGCGGGCCAGATGAGCCGGCTCGACAGCGCGCGCATTGCCCGCATCAAGGCGGGTGCCGCGGGCTTGCAGCTGGCCGGCTCGGCGGTGGCCAGCGACGCCTTCTTCCCGTTCCGCGACGGGCTGGATGTCGTCATCGACGAGGGCGCGGCCTGCGTCATCCAGCCCGGGGGCAGCGTGCGCGACGACGAAGTCATCGCCGCTGCCGACGAGCGCGGCATCGCGATGGTGTTCACCGGCACGCGCCACTTCCGGCACTGAACCCGGGGCCGGGCGGGGCTGTCTGCCGGGGCTAGCATCCCGGCATGTCGCTTGCCTCCGTCACGGGTGTGTTGCTGGCCTTCATTGCGCGCCTTGTCACGGGCGCGCAAGGCCACTGGAAGGGCTGCCCGCCGATGGCCGAGCAGCGCATCTACTTCGCCAACCACCAAAGCCATCTCGACTGGGTGCTGATCTGGGCCGCGCTGCCGCACGAGCTGCGCGTGCGCACACGGCCGATCGCAGC
This sequence comes from Rubrivivax sp., assembly GCA_027487585.1. GTDB lineage: Bacteria > Pseudomonadota > Gammaproteobacteria > Burkholderiales > Burkholderiaceae_C > Rubrivivax. The sequence goes on along the minus strand of JAIYDH010000129.1, from coordinate 3,122 downwards.
GCGCGACTACTGGGCGGGCAGCCCGTTCCGGCGCTGGCTCACGACCGAGGTGTTCCATGCCGTTTACGTGGAGCGTTCGCGCTCGGCCAACCCCGACCAGGACCCACTAGAGCCCCTGGTGGAGGCGCTGCAGCAGGGCGATTCGCTGGTGATCTTCCCGGAGGGCACGCGCAGCGCCAAGGGCGATCCGATGCCCTTCAAGAGCGGCCTGTTCCACCTGGCGCAGCAGTTCCCGGGCGTGCGGTTGGTGCCGGCGTGGATCGACAACGTGCAGCGGGTCATGCCCAAGGGCGAGGTGGTGCCGGTGCCGGTGCTGTGCACGGTGACCTTCGGCGCGCCATTGCAGCTGGGCGAGGGCGAGGACAAGCGGGCCTTCCTCGAGCGCGCCCGCGACGCCGTGCTGGCGCAGCGGCCCGGCCGGTCCGGCGGCTGAAGGCCGCGCTGCATGAGACCCGACCATGATTGACGCCCTGGCCGCCCTGCGCGGCCTGAACCCCGACCAGCAGGTGGGCCTGCTCTTCGTGGTGCTGTTCGGCGCGCTCGTGCTGTTCAGCGTGCTGATCGTCGCGCTCACCTGGCGTGAACGCGAACGTGAACGCGGCCCCGAGCCCGACGAGGCGCGCCTGCGCCGGCAGGAGCGCCGCCGCAGCCTGCGCCACGACCTCGGCGCGCTGTGGCTGGGCACGCTGCTGTTCTGGGTGGCGTGGGTGAGCGGCCCGCTGGGCGCCACGCTGGCCTTCGGCGCGTTTTCGTTCCTCGCGCTGCGCGAGTTCATCACGCTGGTGCACACGCGCCGCGGCGACCACCGCAGCCTGATCCTGGCCTTCTTCATGGCGCTGCCGCTGCAGTACGTGCTGGTGGGCACGCGTGCCTTCGACCTGTTCACCGTGTTCGTGCCGGTGTATGTGTTCCTGGCCATCCCGGTGGCCGGTGCGCTGGCGGGCGACCCGGAGCGCTTTCTCGAGCGCAACGCCAAGATCCAGTGGGGCATCATGGTCTGCGTCTACGGCCTGAGCCACGCGCCGGCGCTGCTGCTGCTGGACCTGCCGGGCTACGCCGGGCGCGGTGCCTTCCTGCTGTTCTTCCTGGTCATGGTGACGGCGGCGGCCCAGCTGGCGCAGGAGATCGCCAGCCGCCACCTGCGCCGCCGCCCGGTGGCGCGGCAGATCGACCGCAGCTTCTCGTGGCGCGCGCTCGGAGTGGGCCTCGTGGCGGCGGCGCTGGTGGGTGCGGCGCTGTTCTGGATCACGCCCACCGGCCCCTGGCAGGCCGCGACGATGGCGCTGGTGGCGGCCGGCTGCGGCTCGCTGGGCGAGCTCGTGATGCGGGCGCTGAAGAAGGACGCCGGCGTGCGCTACTGGGGCAACCGCAGCTCCGTCACCGGCGCGGTGGGCCTGCTCGACCGCGTGGCACCGCTGTGCTTTGCGGCGCCGGTGTTTTTCCACTTCGTGCGTTGGTACTTGCTATGACCCCCCCCCGGAGCGACTGCGTCGCTCCCCCCCAGGGGGGCGCCGCCAGCGGCCCGGCAAAGCCGGCTCCGCGGCGGCCGCTTGATGTCGCGCCGCGCAGGCGCGGGCGCGATTTCGTCGAGATGGTGCCGTGAGAATTCTCGGTATCGATCCCGGCCTGCAGCGGACCGGCTTTGGCCTCATCGAGGTCGATGGCCCGCGGCTGCACTACGTGGCCAGCGGCGTGATCGCCACGGCCGAGGCGCCACGTGGCGACCTGCCGGCGCGGCTGAAGATCATCGTCGAGGGCGTCAGCGAGGTCGTGCGCCACTACGGGCCGGCCTGTGCTGCGGTGGAGATCGTGTTCGTCAACGTCAACCCGCAGAGCACGCTGCTGCTCGGCCAAGCCCGTGGGGCAGCCTTGGCGGCGCTGGTGACGGCCGGGCTGCCGGTGGCCGAGTACACCGCGCTGCAGATGAAGAAGGCCGTGGTCGGCCATGGCCTGGCCGCCAAGGCGCAGATCCAGGCCATGGTGCAGCGACTCCTCCAACTGCCCGGCTTGCCCGGCCCCGATGCCGCCGACGCGCTGGGCCTGGCCATCACGCATGCCCACGCTGGCACTCAACTGGCCGTCCTGGGTGCCGCCGAGCCGCGGGCCCGGGGCCGGCGTGGCGCTTACCGCGGCGGCCGCACCTTGTAGTGCCGGGCCGGCACCTCGTGCCTATAGTCGGGCGGTGGATGTCCGTTAGCACCGAACAGGTTCTCCTCCTCCGGCCATGACCGCCCCACCGCCCCTGCAGCCTGTTCCTCTGGAGCCCGCCTTCGTGCCGCAGCCCTGGCTCGACAGACATCCGCTGGCGCACTGGCTGTTCGACGTCGAGACGCTGCGCCTGCAATGGTGCAACGAGGCGGCCCTGCAGCGCTATGGCTGGACGAGGGCGCAGTTTCTGCGGCTCAGCCGCGACGACCTGCTGGCGCCTGACGAGCTGCCGCGGGCGCACGCCTTCATGGCTGCCCTGCCGGCCAGCCTGCAGCAGCAGCCGGTGTGGCGCGAGCGCACGCAGGACGGCCGGGAGCTGACGGCCGACTGGCGAGGCGTCACGGTGCAGTGGCAAGGCCGGCCGGCCCGGCTCGTCACCGTCATCGACGCCGGTTTGCGCGAGCAGCTGGCGCGCGAGCAGCAACGCTCGCGCGAGCTGGAGCAGGTGGCTGGCCGCATGGCGCACATCGGCGGCTGGTCGGTCGACCTCGCCAATGGCGTCACCACCTGGTCCGACGAGATCTGCGCGCTGCACGAAGTGCCGCCTGGTACGCGCGGCGCCGTCGCCGATGGCCTGCGCTTCTACCCGGGCGAGGCGGCGCAGCAGATCGAAGCCGCCCTGCAGCGTTGCATCGGGCAGGGCGAGCCCATGGACCTGGAAGTGCCGTTCGTCGGCGCCCGCGGCACGCACCGCTGGGTGCGCGTGGTGGGCGAGGCGGTGCGTGACGAGGCCGGGCGCGTGGTCGGCGTGCAGGGTGCGCAGCAGGACATCACCGCGGCACGGCTCGACACGCAAGCGCTGGCCGACTCGCGCGAGCAGCTGGCCGCGCTGCTGGCCGCGATTCCCGACCTGTGGATGGTCTACGACGCGGAGTTCCGCTACCTGCAGGTCAGCGACCCGGCGCATCCAGGGC
>JAIYDH010000072.1 GCA_027487585.1 Rubrivivax sp. | reverse complement strand
GGCTGCCACTACCGCCTGGCCGCGGCCGGCGTGGACGTGGCGCTGCCCGAGGTGAAGATCGGCCTCATCCCCGGTGCCGGTGGCACGCAGCGCCTGCCGCGCGTGCTGGGCGTGGAGACGGCGCTGAACATCATCGTCAGCGGCGACCCGGTCAAGAGCGATCTGCTCGCCAGCCTGCCGGACCAGAAGCTGTTCGACCAGATCGTGCCGGCCGGCAGCAGCGTGGTCGACGCCGCATGCGCACTGGCGGCGGCCAAGGCGAACGAGCCGCGTGTGCGCGTGCGCGACCTGAAGGTGAGCCACCCGAACCCGGATGCCTACTTCCAGTTCGCGCGCAACATGGTCAAGGGCATGGCGAAGAACTTCCCCGCGCCGGCCAAATGCGTGGACGCCGTGGAGGCCAGCATCACCAAGGGCTTCGACGCCGGCATGGCCTACGAGCGCGAGACCTTCATCGCGCTGATGATGACGCCCGAGTGCAAGGCGCTGCGCCATGCCTTCTTTGGCGAGCGCGCCGCGAGCAAGATCCCCGACGTGCCGGAAGACACGCCGCAGCGCACCGTAGCCAAGGTGGCCGTCATCGGGGCCGGCACCATGGGCGGCGGCATCAGCATGAACTTCCTCAACGCCGGCATCCCGGTCGTCATGCTCGAGATGAAGCAGGACGCGCTCGACCGCGGCGTGGCCACCATCCGCAAGAACTACGAGGCGCAGGTCAAGAAGGGCAAGCTCAAGGCCGACAAGTACGAGGCCCGCATGGCGCTGCTCAGCACCACGCTGAGCTACGCCGAGATCGCCGACGCCGACCTCGTCATCGAGGCTGTGTTCGAGGAGATGGGCGTCAAGGAAAAGGTCTTCAAGACGCTCGACGAGGTCATGAAGCCCGGCGCCATCCTCGCCAGCAACACCAGCACGCTGGACGTGGACGCCATCGCGGCCTTCACGAAGCGACCGCAAGACGTGGTGGGCATGCACTTCTTCAGCCCGGCCAACGTGATGAAGCTGCTCGAGGTGGTGCGCGGCGCCAAGACGGGCAAGGACGTGCTGGCCACGGTGATGGCGGTGTCGAAGAAGATCCGCAAGACGGCGGTGGTGAGCGGTGTCTGCGACGGCTTCATCGGCAACCGCATGATCGAGCAATACAGCCGCCAGGCCGGTTTCCTGCTCGAGGAAGGCTGCACGCCGGCGCAGGTGGACCGCGCGGTCGAGAAGTTCGGCTTCGCGATGGGCCCGTTCCGCATGGGCGACCTGGCGGGCAACGACATCGGCTGGGCCATCCGCAAGCGCCGCTACGTCGAGAAGCCGCACATGCGCTACAGCAAGACCGCCGACCTGCTGTGCGAGATGGGCCGCTACGGCCAGAAGACGGGCGCCGGCTGGTACGACTACGTGCCGGGCAAGCGCGACGCGATCCCGTCGGACGTGGTCGTGAAGATGATCGCCGACCACCGCGCCACGTTGGGTGTGGCGCCGCGCAAGATCAGCGACGACGAGATCGTGCACCGGCTCGTCTACTCACTCGTCAACGAAGCGGCCAAGATCCTGGAAGAGGGCATCGCCAGCAAGGCCAGCGACATCGACATGGTCTATCTCACCGGCTACGGCTTCCCGCTGTTCCGCGGCGGGCCCATGTGCTATGCCGACCAACAGGGCCTCTTCAACGTCGTGCAGACGATGAAGAAGTTCGCTGCCAACCCGTTGGACGACGCCTCGTTCTGGCAGCCCGCACCGCTGCTGGCGAAGCTGGCTGCTGAAGGCCGGTCGTTCACCTGATCCGCTTTACCTGAAACCCCAGGAGACCGCCATGAACGCCCGCGCCAGCTTCACCCGCATGGAAGACAGCACGCAGGCCGACTGGCGCGTGATCGGGGCCGAGGTCATGGCCTCGGCGCGCAGCCTGCCCGACCGTGTGCTGGCGCACCTGAAACTGCTCGACGGCGACCACGGCGGTTTCCCCATCGACCGCTACCAGCACAGCCTGCAGACCGCCACACGCGCGCTGAAAGACGGCCGCGACGAGGAGTACGTGGTCTGCGCGCTGCTGCACGACATCGGTGACACGCTCGGCAGCTACAACCACTTCGACATCGCCGCGGCCATCCTCAAGCCCTTCGTCAGCGAGGCCAACCTCTGGATGGTGCAGCAGCACGGCATCTTCCAGGGCTATTACTTCTTCCACCACGTCGGCCTCGACCGCAACCTGCGCGACCAGTTCCGCGGCCACGCGCACTACACGCGCACGGAGGAGTTCTGCGCGCTGTACGACAACGCCGCCTTCGACCCGCAAGGCGAGACGGAGCCGATCGAGACCTTCGAGCCCATGGTGCGGCGTGTCTTCGCGCAGCCCCGCAACAGCGTCTACAAGTCCGCGTCGGTTCTGCAGACCGCCGCCTGAAACCCTGAGCCCAGGAGCAATCCCCATGACCTCTGCCGTCATCGTCTCGACCGCCCGCACGCCCCTGGCCAAGAGCTGGAAGGGCGCCTTCAACATGACGCACGGCGCCACGCTCGGTGGCTACGCCGTCAAGGCGGCCGTCGAGCGCGCCGGCATCGACCCCGGCGCCGTTGAAGACGTGCTGATGGGCTGCGCCAACCCCGAAGGCGCCACCGGCAGCAACATCGCGCGCCAGATCGCGCTGCGCGCCGGCCTGCCCATCACGGTGAGCGGCGTCACCATCAACCGCTTCTGCTCCAGCGGCCTGCAGACCATTGCGATGGCGGCGCAGCGCGTCATCGCGGGCGAAGGCGACGTGTTTGTCGCCGGTGGCGTGGAGAGCATCTCCTGCGTGCAGCAGGAGATGAACATGCACATGATGGTGGACCCCGAGCTCCAGGCGATGAAGCCCGAGATCTACTGGAACATGCTGCAGACCGCCGAACAGGTGGCCAAGCGCTACGGCATGCCCAAGGAGCGCATGGACCACTACGGCGCCGGCAGCCAGCAAAAGGCCTGTGCGGCGCAGGAGCAGGGCCTGTTCAAGGATGAGATCGTGCCGGTCACCGTGACGGCCGGCGTGGCCGACGCCGTGATGGGCCTGCGCAGCAAGCAGGTCACGGTGAGCGCCGACGAGGGCCTGCGCCCGGGCACCACCTTTGAGGGTATCCAGGGCATCCGCTCGGCCGTGCCCGGCGGCGTGGTGACGGCCGGCAACGCCAGCCAATTCAGCGACGGCGCCGGCGCCTGCGTGGTGGTGAGCGAGGCCTACGCGCAACAGAAGAACCTCAAGCCGCTGGGCCGCTTCCTCGGCTTTGCCGTCGCCGGCTGTGAGCCCGATGAGATGGGCATCGGCCCCGTCTTCGCCGTGCCCAAGGTGTTGGCGCGCCTGGGCCTGAAGGTGAGCGACATCGACCTTTGGGAGCTGAACGAGGCCTTCGCGGTGCAGGTGCTGTACTGCGCCGACAAGCTGGGCATCCCGATGGACCGGCTCAACGTCAACGGGGGCGCCATCGCGCTGGGCCATCCCTATGGCGTGAGCGGCCAGCGCCTCACGGGCCACGCGCTCATCGAAGGCAAGCGCCGCGGCGCCAAGCGCGTGTGCGTGACGATGTGCATCGGCGGCGGCATGGGTGCGGCCGGCATCTTCGAGGTGCTCTGACAGGCACCTGTCCGATGGACGCCCTGCGCACGCCCGACGAGCGTTTCGCCAGCCTGCCGGGCCACGCCTTCACGCCGCACTACCGCGTGTGGCAGGGCCTGCGCGTGCATCACCTCGACGAAGGCCCGGCCGATGCGCCCGTGACGGCCTTGTGCTTGCACGGCAACCCGGCCTGGAGTTACTTGTACCGGCACATGGTTCCGGTGTTCACGCAGGCCGGGCTGCGCGTGGTGGCGCCGGATCTCGTCGGCTTCGGCCGCTCCGACAAGCCCGCCGATGAAGCCTGGCATGGCTTCGATGTGCATCGGCAGATGCTGCTCGATCTGGTCGAGCGGCTCGATCTGCGCAACGTGATGCTGGTGTGCCAGGACTGGGGTGGCATCCTCGGCCTCACGCTGCCCATGGCCGCGCCCGAGCGCTGGACGCGGCTGCTGGTGATGAACACCACGCTGGCCACGGGCGAGCTGAGCGAGGGCTTCCGCCAGTGGCGCAGCTATGCCAACTCCCAGCCCGATCTCGCCGTGGGCCGGCTGCTGCGCCGCGGCCGCCCCGAGCTCAGCGAGGCCGAGGCCGCGGCCTACGACGCGCCGTTCCCCGACGCCCGCTACAAGGCCGCCCTGCGTGCCTTCCCGAATCGGGTGCCCGACGGCCCGCAGGCCCCAGGTGCCGCCCTCGCGCGCGAGGCCCGCAGCTTTTGGCGCGAGCGCTGGCAGGGCCAGAGCTTCATGGCCGTCGGCGCACGCGACCCGGTGCTGGGCCCCGAGGTGATGGCCGCGCTGCGCGCCGACATCCGCGGCTGCCCACCGCCGCTGGTGCTGCCCGAGGCCGGGCACTTCGTGCAGGAGTGGGGCGCGCCGGTGGCTCGCGCCGCGCTCGCGCACTTCGGCCTCGCATGAGCCTCGAACGCCCCTCATGAAGACGCTCGTCGAACTGCGCCGCTTCTTCGATGCATCGCCCTTTCTGCGCGAACTGGGTGTGCAGCCGCTGGCCGCCGCCGAGGGGCGTGTGACGGCGGTGCTGCCGGTGTCGACTCGCCTGCACCAGCACACCGGCCAGGTGCACGCCGGCGCCATGGCCACGCTGGCCGACCACAGCATGGGCACGGCGGCGCAGACCCTGGCCCCCGAGGGCCACTGGGCGCTGACCGCCGAGTTGAAGACCAGCCAGCTGCGCCCCGGCCGCGGCGAGCGCCTGGTGTGCGAAGCCTGGGTCGTGAAGGCCGGCCGGCGCCTGAGCTTCACCGAGGCCGAGGTCTGGGCCGAGCAGGCCGATGGCCGCCGCGTGCTGGTGATGAAGGCCTCGGCCACGATGGCCCTGGTGCCGCAAGACACCGAGCAGGACACTGCCACCCCATGAGACCCACCCTCGACTTCCTGCTGCACCAATGGATCGGCGTTGAGCAACTGCTCTATCGCCCGCGCTTCGCCGACCACACGCGCGAGACCTTCGATGCCGTGCTCGACACCTGCGAGCGCATCGCGCGCGAGAAGTTCGCGCCCTTCAACCGCCTCGCGGACACGCAGGAGCCGCACTTCGATGGCGAACGTGTGCACCTGCCCGAGGCCACGCACGCGGCCATGCAGGCCTACGTCGACAGCGGCATGCTCGCGGCCGCGCAGGCCTACGACATCGGCGGCATGCAGCTGCCCTGCGTGGTGGAGATGGCGGCCAACGCCTTTTTCAGCAAGGCCAGCGTCGCCATGGGCGGCTACGCCATGCTCACCAGCGGCAACGCCAACCTGTTGATGGCGCATGGCACGCCCACGCAGCGCGAGGTATTCGCTCGAGCCGAATTCGCCGGCCGCTGGTTCGGCACCATGTGCCTGAGCGAGCCGCAGGCGGGCTCGTCGCTCTCCGACGTGGCCACGCGTGCCGTGCCCGACGGCGAAGGCGCCGAGAACGACCCGCTCGGCCCGCGCTACCGGTTGCGCGGCAACAAGATGTGGATCAGTGGCGGCGAGCACGAGCTCACCGAGAACATCGTTCATCTGGTGCTGGCGAAGATCCCGCAGCCCGACGGCACCCTGCTGCCCGGCACCAAGGGCATCTCGCTCTTCATCGTGCCCAAGAAGCTGGTGGATGCGCAAGGGCGCCTGACCGGCGAACGCAACGACGTCGCCCTGGCCGGCCTGAACCACAAGCTCGGCTACCGCGGCACCACGAACACGTTGCTGAACTTTGGCGAAGGCAAGTTCCCGGTGCGCGGGGCGCCAGGGGCCGTGGGTTACCTGGTGGGCCGGCCCGGCGAAGGCTTGCGCTGCATGTTCCACATGATGAACGAGGCGCGCATCGGCGTCGGCCTCGGCGCCGTGATGCTGGGTTATGCCGGCTACGAGGCCAGCCTCGACTACGCCCGCCAGCGCGCCCAGGGCCGGCCCATCACCGGCGCCGGCAAAGATGCCTCGCAACCCCCGGTGCCACTGGTGCAGCACGCCGACGTGCGCCGCATGCTGCTGGCGCAGAAGGCCTATGTCGAAGGCGGCCTGGCGCTGGCGTTGTACTGCGCGCGCCTGGTCGACGAGCAGCACACCGGCGACGAGGCCGCGGCCGCCGAGGCGGCGCTGCTGCTGGAGATGCTCACGCCCATCGCCAAGAGCTGGCCCAGCGAGTGGTGCCTGGAGGCCAACTCGCTGGCCATCCAGGTGCTGGGCGGCTACGGCTACACGCGCGACTTCCCGGTGGAGCAGTATTGGCGCGATAACCGCCTGAACATGATCCACGAGGGCACGCACGGCATCCAGGCGCTCGACCTGCTCGGCCGCAAGGTGGTGATGAACGGCGGCGCGGGCCTGAAGCTGCTGGCCACGCGCATCGGCGCCACGATCGAGCGCGCCGGCCACGTCGAGGGCCTGGCCGAGCCGGCCAACCGTCTGGCCGCCGCGCTGCAGAAGCTGGGCGCGGCCACCAAGAGCGCCTGGGCCACCGGCGTGCCCGAGGAGGCCCTGGCCAACGCCGTGCCCTATCTGCAGGCCTTCGGCCATGTGGTGCTGGCCTGGCTGTGGCTGGATGTGGCGATGGCCGCGCGCGGCCATGCGCTGCAGCTGGGCAAGGACGCCGCGATGCGCTACTTCTTTGCCCACGAGCTGCCCAAGATCGACGCCTGGCTGGCCGTGGTGGCCGCGCGCGACGACAGCGCCCGCACGATGCGTGACGAGTGGTTCTGAGGGCACCCGCATCATGAGCAACCGCGGTCTCGAAGCGCTGGTCTGGGTGCTGATCTATGGCGGCCTGCTGCTGCTGGCCCTGGGCGTGTTCGTGCAGCGCCAGGGCGGCAGCTTCGGCTGGGCGCTCATCGGCATAGGGGGTGGCGTGGCGGCCATCGGCGCCGTGCTCATCTTCGTGCGCTCACGCCGCGGCCCCGACCGCTGAACAACCAAACCCTTCAGGAGACGACCATGGGAACCCCGATCAAGGAACTGTTCGACCTCAGCGGCCAGGTGGCCCTCGTCACCGGCGGCTCGCGCGGCCTGGGCCTGCAGATGGCCGAGTCGCTGGGCGAAGCCGGCGCGAAGATCATGCTCACCAGCCGCAAGGCGGCTGATCTGGAAGTGGCCGCCGCCGACCTGGCCGCACGCGGCATCGACGCGCGCTGGATCGCCGCCGACGCCAGCAAACCCGAGGACGTGCAGCGCGTCGTGAGCGAGACCATGCAGCGCCTGGGCCGCATCGACATCCTCGTCAACAACGCCGGCGCCACCTGGGGCGCCCCGGCCGAGGACTACCCGCTTGAGGCCTGGGACAAGGTGATGAACCTGAACATCCGCAGCCTCTTCATGTTCGCGCAGGAAGTGGGCAAGGCCTGGATGATCCCCAACAAGCGCGGCCGCATCATCAACATCGCAAGCATCGCGGGGCTGGGCGGCAGCATGGACGTGAAGTTCATCGCCTATGGCACCAGCAAGGGCGCGGCGGTGAACTTCACGCGCACGCTCGCCGCGGAGTGGGGCGCGCACGGCATCACCGTCAACGCGCTGGCGCCGGGCTTCTTCCCGAGCAAGATGACGGCCGGCGTGCTGGCCCACTTCGGCGCCGAGAAGCTGGCCCAGGCCGCGCCGCTGAAGCGCCTGGGCGACGACGACGATCTAAAGGGAGCCGTGCTGCTGCTGGCCAGCGCCGCAGGCAAGCACATCACCGGGCAGATCCTGGCCGTGGACGGCGGCGTGAGCTCCTGCCACGGCGGCTGATCGAGCGATGACGAAGTCCTCCGGCCGCCTGCCGTTTCCGCTGCGCATCCCCTTCGTCGAGGAGCTGGGCCTGGAGCTCTGGCACTTCGGCGGCGGCAAGGCCGAGCTGCAGGTGGACCTCGCCGAGGCCCATCTCAACAGCTGGGAGGTGGCGCACGGCGGCGTGCTGATGACCATGCTCGACGTGGCCATGGCGCATGCCGCGCGCAGCGCCAACACGGCCGACCCGATGACGGCCCCCGGCGTGGTGACGGTGGAGATGAAGACCAGCTTCATGCGCGCCGCCGAGGGCCGCATCCGCGCCGTCGGCCACCTGATGCACCGCACCACGACGATGGCCTTCACCGAAGGCCACGTCTACGACGAAGACGGCCACCTCTGCGCCCACGCCACGGGCACCTTCAAGTTCCTGCGCGCGCTGCCCACCAAGGGCCGCCAGTCCAAGGCGCTGCAATACAACCCCGCATCCGGAGACACCCCCTCATGAGCACCCACCGCCGCATCGTGCTGGCCGCCCGCCCCACGGGTGAGGCCGCCCTCGAGCACTTCCGCCTCGAAACCACCCCTACGCCCGAGGTGCCCGAGGGCCACGTGCGCGTGCAGGTGCACTACCTGAGCCTCGACCCCTACATGCGCATGCGCATGAATGATGCGAAGAGCTACGCCGCACCGGTGGGCATCGGCGAGGTCATGGTCGGTGGCACCGTGGGCGTGGTGGCCGAGTCGCGCCACGAGGGCTTTGCCGCGGGTGACGCGGTGGTGTGCATGGGCGGCTGGCAGGAGCAGGCCGTGCTCGACGCGCGGATGCCGGGCCTGGTGCGCAAGGTCGATGCGAGCCGCGTGCCGCTGAGCGCGTTTCTCGGCGCCGTGGGCATGCCGGGCGTCACGGCCTGGGTGGGGCTGCAGATGATCGTCGAGCCCAGGGACGGCGAGACGGTGATCGTCAGCGCCGCCAGCGGTGCCGTGGGCAGCGTGGTGGGCCAGCTGGCCAAGGCCAAGGGCTGCCGCGTGGTGGGCATTGCCGGCGGTGCCGACAAGTGCGCCTACGTCGTCGACGAGCTCGGCTTCGACGCCTGCATCGACCACCGCGCGCACCGTGACGCCAAGTCGCTGGCCGCGGCGATCGATGCCGCGGCGCCCAAGGGCATCGACGGCAACTTCGAGAACGTCGGCGGGATGATCCTCGACGTCATCCTGAGCCGCATGAACGCCTTCGGCCGCGTGGCGCTGTGCGGCATGATTTCCGGCTACGACGGGCAGTCGCTGGCCATCGGCAACGCGCGCCTGCTGCTGACGCAGCGGCTCAAGCTGCAGGGCTTCATCGTCAGCGAGCACATGCAGCTGTGGCCCGCGGCGCTGAAGGAGCTCGGTGCCGGTGTGGCCACCGGCCGCATCAAGTACCGCGAGAGCGTGGCCGAGGGCCTGGCCGCCGCGCCCGAGGCCTTCCTGGGGCTGCTGAAGGGCCGCAACTTCGGCAAGCAGGTCGTGAAGCTGGTCTGAGCGTGCTCAGGCTGAACTGGACCTGGTCGCGCTTCGGCGGGCTGGGTGTCGACAACCTCTACGACGCGTTGGCGCTGCGCTGCCGCGTGTTCGTGCTGGAGCAGGGGCCTTACCTCGACCCCGACGGCATCGACCGCCACGCCTGGCACCTGCTGGGCCGCGATGCGGACGGCGTGCTGCAGGCCTACCTGCGCGTGGTGGACCCCGGCGCCAGGTACGCCGAGCCGTCCATCGGCCGCGTCATCACCAGCCCCGAGGCCCGCGGCACGGGCCTCGGCCGTGCGCTCGTGGCCGAAGGCGTGGTGCGCTGCGCCGCGGCCTGGCCCGGCCAGGCCATCCGCATCAGCGCGCAGTCGCACCTGGCCGATTTCTACGGCAGCTTCGGCTTCGCGCGCTGCAGCGACGACTACCTCGAAGACGACATCCCCCACTGCGAGATGTTGAAACCCGCACCGAAGGAGACCCCATGACATTGCAAGCAGGCGACATCGCCGTCATCACCGGCGCCGCATCGGGCTTCGGCCTCGAAACCAGCCGCGTGGCCGCGCGCCGCGGCATGAAGATCGTGATGGCCGACGTGCAGGCCGACGCGCTGGCCACCGCGCAGGCCGAGATCGAAGGCCTCGGCGCCGAGGTGCTGCCGTTCCGGCTCGACGTCTCCAAGGCCGCCGAGGTGGACGCCTTGGCCGCCGCCACCTTCGCGCGCTTCGGCGTACCGAACTTCGTGTTCAACAACGCGGGCGTCGGCGCCGGTGGCCTGATCTGGGAACACACCGCGGCCGAATGGGACTGGGTGATCGGCGTCAACCTCATGGGCGTGGCCCACGGCGTGCGCGTGTTCACGCCGGCCATGCTGGAGGCCGCCGCCAAGAACCCGGCGTGGGAAGGCCACGTCGTCAACACCGCCAGCATGGCCGGCCTCTTGAACGCGCCGAACATGGGCGTCTACAACGTCAGCAAGCACGCCGTGGTGTCGATGAGCGAGACGCTCCACCAGGACCTGGCGCTGATGACCGAGCAGGTGCACGCCCACGTGCTGTGCCCGTACTTCGTGCCCACCGGCATCAGCCAGAGCCACCGCAACCGCCCCGCCGACATGGCCCCGGCGCGGCCGACGAAGAGCCAGCTCATCGCCCAGGCCATGAGCGACAAGGCCGTGGGCAGCGGCAAGGTCACGGCCGCGCAGGTGGCGCAGTGGGTGTTCGAGGCCTGCGACGAGCGCCGCTTCTACATCTACAGCCACCCGCACGCGCTGGGTGGCGTGCAGGTGCGGCTGGAAGACATCGTGCAGGCGCGCAACCCGACCGACCCGTTCGCGGCCAAGCCGGAGATCGGCGCCGGGCTCAAGCGGCAGCTGAGAGGCGGCTGAGACCGCCTCAGCAGGCCAGCGCCAAGCCCTGCAGCGGCCGGCCGCTGCGCGCGTCGGTCACGACGAAGGCCACGCGCCGCGGGTGCTCGGCCACGCCGCGCGACACCTTGATCGAGGACGTGGCACCGGTGGACGCCGCCCAGGCCGCCACCGGTTCGTACAGGCGCACGACATGGTCGTGGCGCAGCGTCTCGCCGCGGTTCTCGCCGGCGGTCACGCGGCTGCTGTGGCCGTCTTCGAGCACGGCCCAGTAGCCGGCGAGGCGGGTGTCCGCGCCGGGAGTGGCCGCCACGGTGGCCACGACGCGGTCGCCCTGGCGCTCGAGCTCCAACGCAGGCGCGGCCGGTGCCGCCCGCGGGCCGGGCAGCGCCGGCCAGCGCCGCCAGTCGGCGCCGTCAACCACCACCTGCGGCGTGTAGACCTGGCGCGAGCCGGCGCGCTGTGCCAGCTCGTACTGCCGCGTGGTGTGCGCGGCGGCGCCAAAGCGGTCGGGCCAGCCGAGGCGGTCCCAGTAGGTCACGTGGAAGGCGAGCGCCAGCACGTCCTGGCGGCCGCGCAGCGTCGAGAGCCAACGGTCGGCCGGTGGGCAGGAGCTGCAGCCCTCGCTGGTGTACAGCTCCACGACGGTGGGCGCCACCGGTCCGCTGTGGGCGCGGCAGCTGCCGTCGGCTTGCGCCTGGGCCAGCGGCAGGGCGCACAAGGTGGCGGTGGCGAGCAGCCAGGGCAGTGGCGAGGCAGGCATGCGGTACTCCGGGTGGGGCGGCGGACCCCGTCCAGTCGCTCGCGCAAGCGTTTCGGTTTCAGCCTGCGCGTGCCAGCAGCGGTGGCAGGGCCCGCACCAGCAGCGCCGCCCCCGTCAGCCCCAGCAGCGCCAGCACCACGCGCTTGAAGGTCTCGGTGCTGAGCCCGGCGTACAGCCGCGCGCCCAGCAGCACCGGCACCAGCACGGCCGCGGCCACCCAGGGCAGCAGTGACACCATCGGTGGCGTCACCATGCCGCGCGCAGCGTAGGCGGCCAGTGTCACCACCAGCATCGCGAGGTTGAAGTTCTGCACCACGGTGCGCAGCGTGTCGCGGTCCCAGCCGCGCAGCGTGGCCCACAGCGTGGGTATCGGCCCTGCGAAGCCCGCCACCGCGCCCGTAAGCCCGCCGGCCAGCCCCGAGGCCGCATCGGCCAGCCGACCGCCGCGGCGCAGCTGGGGGATGCGGCCCGAGAACAGCATCACCGGGCACCACACGGCCAGCAGCAGGCCCACGGCGAGCTGGAAGGTCGGCGCGTCCAGCTGCGGCAGCAGCAGCAGCCCGAGCGGGATGCCGGCCAGCCCGCCGGCCAGCATCGGCCCCAGCTTGGCCCAGTGCAGCCCGCGCTTGACGGTGAACACGGCGATCAGCTGCCCCACGAGCGCGCCGAACACCGACAGCGGCGCCACCAGCTGCGGCGGCAGCCACCAGGCCCAGATCGAGGTCGCCACCAGGCCGAAGGCAAAGCCCGAGAGCCCTTGCACGAAGCCGGCCACCACGGCACCGGCCACCACCACGACGAGCGTCGAATCCAGCGTCAAATCCATCGGCGGTGATTGTCACCGGGCCCCGCGCCTTACAGTCGCGCCCCCATGCACCCCGACTTCACGCTCGATGCCGCCGTCATCGGTGCCGGCCCCGCCGGCCTGATGGCCGCCGAGGCGCTGGCCCGCCAGGGCCGCGCCGTGCACGTCTTCGATGGCATGCCCTCGGTCGGGCGCAAGTTCCTGCTGGCCGGCAAGGGCGGGCTCAACCTGACGCACGGCGAGCCCTGGGAGCGCTTCGTCACGCGCTACGGCCCGCGCGCGCCGCAGCTGCAGGCCGCGCTCGATGCCTTCCCGGCACAGGCGCTGCGCGATTGGGCGGCGGCGCTGGGCGTCGACACCTTCGTGGGCAGCAGCGGCCGTGTGTTCCCGAAGGACCTGAAGGCCGCGCCGCTGCTGCGCGCCTGGCTGCACCGGCTGCGCGGGCAGGGCGTGCAGCTGCACATGCGCCACCGCTGGCAAGGCTGGGGCGACGACGGCACGCTGCGCATGGCTACGCCGCAGGGCGAGCGCCGCGTGCAGGCCCGCGGCACCGTGCTGGCGCTGGGCGGCGCCAGCTGGCAACGCCTGGGCTCCGACGGCGCCTGGTGGCCCTGGCTGCAGGCGGCGGGCGTGGCGCTGCGGCCGCTGGTGCCCAGCAACTGCGGCTTCGACGTGGCCTGGAGCGAGAAGCTGCAGCGAGAGCACGCCGGCGCGCCGCTGAAGGGCGTGCGGCTGTCGTTCGAGGACTTCGATCAAGCGGGTGAGATGGTGCTCAGCGCCGGCGGCATCGAGGGCAGCCTGGTCTATGCGGCGTCGTCGAGGCTGCGCGATGCCATCGCGCGCGAAGGTGCGGGCACGCTGTGCCTGGACCTGCTGCCCCTGCGCGAACCCGAGTGGGTGAACCGCGAGCTGGCCCATCCGAGGGGCAGCCGCTCGCTGGGCTCTCATCTGCAGTCGCGCCTGAACCTGGGTGCGGCCAAGGCCGCCCTGCTGTGGGAGGTGGTGGTGCGCGACCAACCGGCCGCGCGCCACGACGTAGCCCTGCTCGCGCAGCTGATCAAGAAGCTGCCCCTCACGGTGAAGGCGCCCAGGCCGATCGACGAAGCCATCAGCAGTGGCGGAGGCGTGCGCTTCGACGCGATGGACGAGCGCTTCATGCTGCGCAGCCTGCCGGGGGTGTTCTGCGCCGGCGAGATGCTCGATTGGGAAGCACCGACCGGCGGCTACCTGCTGACGGCCTGTTGCGCCACCGGACGCGCTGCCGGGGAGGGCGCGGCCGCATGGCTGCATCGGCACGGGCATGGCCTGCCGACGCCGCCGCTCACTCCTTGAAGTAGACCATCTGGTGCGTCACGGCGAGCAACTCGCCGCCGGGGCTCCACAGCTCTGCAGACTGGTCGAAGAAGCCGTTGCGGTACTGCAGCGCGCGGGCGTGGCCCAGCAAGTGACGCGTGCCGACGGCAGCCAGCATGGCGGCATCGGCATGGAAGTGGGCCGTGAACGAGACGGTGCCGATGGGCACCCATCTCGCGCGCTTGACGAAGACGCGCGGGAAGAACGCATCACCCAGGCCAGCCAGTGCGCAGAAGTCCAGCGCACGCGGCGGCTCGTCGCGCAGCCACGCCAGGCTGGTCGAGTCCTGGTCGCTGGCGGGCGGCGCGTCGAACTGCAGCGGTCCTTCGACAAACCGCATGTCGTAGGCCTGCGTCCAGCGCACCCGGTCCAAGGCGGGCATCCGAGGTGTGTTCTCGGCGGGTGGGGCCGGTGGGCAGCGGGCTTCGGCGGCCGACCAGGTCTGGCGGCGCGTGGCCAGCACGGCCGTGGCCGTGACCACGACCTCAGCGCCCTGGCGCACGAGCACCGTCCAGTGCTGCGTCGAGCGGTTCGTGCGCACGGCCGTGGTCTCGATCTCGAAGGGCCCCGGAGCCACCGGGCCGGCGAAGTTGACCGTCAGCGAGATCGGCTCGCCCTGGCGTGCCGGGTGGGCCAGCACCGCAGCCAGTGTGCTGGCCGCCGTGGCGCCGCCGAACGGGCCCACCATGTTGGCGTAGGCCTCGTGGGTGTGGCCGCGCCAGCGGCCTTCGCTCAGGGGCTCCAGGTGGAGGGCGGCGTCGAGAGGGTGGTGCGGGCTCATGGCTGGTGCTGCGCTGTTCGGTCGAGTGAGCGCCCTCAGCCCATCGTGGGCTTGATGGCCGGCAGGTCGGCAAACTCGGCCGCTTGCCCGGCCTTCTGCGCCATCAGCGCGCGGGCAATGTCCTCCGGATCGAACACGCCGGGTTGCAGCGCGTTGAGGTAGGCAAAGGACTCGGCCACCGAGTGATCGCGCGTGTAGCTGATCATCTCCTTGCTCGCCGCCACGGCCACGGGCGCACGCGCAGCGATCTTGTGCGCCACGGCCAGTGCGCCGGCCACGCAGGCGGCCGGGTCGTCGAACAGGCCATTGACAAAGCCCAGCCGTTCGGCGCGTTCGGCCCCGAGGCGATCGCCCGTGTAGGCCAGTTCCCGCATCACGGCCTCGGGAATCTGCTTGGGCATGCGGTTCATGGTGCCCACGTCGGCCATCATGCCGATGTTGATCTCGTGGATGCAGAACCAGGCCTCGGTGCTGCAGTAGCGCAGGCAACAGGCGGTGACCAGATCGACCCCGCCGCCGATGCATCCGCCCTGGATGGCGGCGATGACCGGAAAGCGCACCTGCGCGATGGCGCTGAAGCTGGCCTGCAGCGCCTTCAGTTGCTGGCGGAACTGCTCACGCGCGGGCACGCTGGCGGTGCCCAGGGTGCCGGCGGCGGCGAACACGGCCAGGTCCATGCCGGCGGTGAAGTGCTTGCCTTCGGACGACAGCACCGCAGCGCGCACCTGGCCCGACTCGTCGAGCTGGCGGAACAGCTGCGGAATCTCGGCCCAGAAGGCCGGCGTCATCGAGTTGTGGCGCTCGGGGTGGTTCATGCGGACATGCGCCACGGCGCCGTCCAGGGTCACGTCGAAACAGGTCCAGGCGTTCATGGTGTCAAGGCTGCGGTTCAGGGGCCGATGCGGCCGGATTCTCCAGCGGGCAGAGTGGCAGGGCCAGGGCACTGCGTCGAGTGAGCATTTTCGGTGTGACGGCTTGCTGGGCCGGCTTAAGGCGAGCGCTGGCCGGTGCGGCGGAGCCGCCTCGTACACTGCGCGGCCTCTCCATCCCCTGTCCATCGTCCTTGGATCCGATTGCCCTGCAGATTGCCGCTGAACTCCGCGTTCGGCCCGCCCAGATCGTCACCACCATCGAACTGCTCGATGGCGGCGCCACGGTTCCCTTCATCGCCCGCTACCGCAAGGAGGCCACCGAAGGCCTCGACGACATCCAGCTGCGTGAGCTGGAGGTGCGCCTCGTCTACCTGCGCGAGCTGTCCGAACGCCGTGCCGCGGTGCTAAAGAGCATCGAGGAACAAGGCAAGCTGACGCCCGAATTGAGGGCCGCGATCGAGGCCGCGCCCACCAAGCAAGAGCTCGAAGACCTCTATCTGCCCTTTAAGCCGAAGCGCCGCACCAAGGGCATGATCGCCCGCGAGGCCGGCCTGGAGCCGCTGGCCGACAAGCTGTTTGCCAACCCCACGCTGGAGCCGCTGGCCGAGGCCGCCGCCTTCATCAACGCCGAGGGCGGTTTTGCCGATGCACCGGCCGTGCTCGACGGCGTGCGCGACATCCTCTCCGAGCGCTGGGCCGAAGACGCCGCGCTCATCCGCAGCCTGCGCGAATGGCTGTGGGGCGAGGCCTTGTTCCAGAGCAAGCTGGTCGATGGCAAGGACGGCAACCACACCGACGCCGCCAAGTTCCGCGACTACTTCGACTACGCCGAGCCCATCCGCACCGTGCCCAGCCACCGCGCGCTGGCGGTGTTCCGCGGCCGCACGCTCGAATGG
Source organism: Rubrivivax sp. (assembly GCA_027487585.1). Taxonomy (GTDB): domain Bacteria; phylum Pseudomonadota; class Gammaproteobacteria; order Burkholderiales; family Burkholderiaceae_C; genus Rubrivivax. The sequence goes on along the minus strand of JAIYDH010000072.1, from coordinate 4,284 downwards.
CTGGATGCGAAGCTGGTGCTTGACGAAGAGGTCGTGCCCGGCAAGCCCGTGAACCCGAAGGGGACACCTGCGGTGTCCGTGGCCGAAGGCCGCATCGCCCGCCACCTGGGCTGGGGCCATCAGCAACGCAAGGCCGACGAGCTGATCCGCAAGTGCGTGGCCTGGACCTGGAAGGTGAAGCTGAGTCTGAGCCTGGAGCGCGATCTCTTCGGCCGCCTGCGCGAAGAGGCCGAGGCCGTGGCCATCAAGGTGTTTGCCGACAACCTGCGCGATCTGCTGCTGGCCGCGCCCGCCGGCAAGAAGGTGGTGATGGGCCTGGACCCTGGCATCCGCACCGGCGTGAAGGTGGCCGTGGTCAGCGACACCGGCAAGGTGCTGGCCACCGACACCGTGTACCCGCACGAGCCGCGCTGTGACTGGGAAGGCAGCCTTCACAGCCTGGGCCGGCTCGTGGCCACGCACGGCGTGAACCTCATTGCCATCGGCAACGGCACCGCCAGCCGCGAGACCGACAAGCTGGCGGCCGACCTCATCGCGCGCATCGCGAAGCTCGCGCCCGACGTGAAGATCCTGAAGGTGGTGGTCAGCGAAGCGGGGGCCTCGGTCTACAGCGCCAGCGAGTTCGCCAGCAAGGAGCTGCCCGACCTGGACGTCAGCCTGCGCGGCGCGGTGAGCATTGCGCGGCGGCTGCAGGACCCGCTGGCCGAGCTGGTGAAGATCGATCCCAAGAGCATCGGCGTGGGCCAGTACCAGCACGACGTGAACCAGGCGGGTCTCGCGCGCTCGCTCGAGGCGGTGGTGGAGGACTGCGTCAACAAGGTCGGTGTCGACCTCAACACCGCCAGCGCGCCGCTGCTGGCGCGCGTGTCGGGCCTGAGCCCGGCCGTGGCGGCCAGCATCGTGCGCTGGCGCGACGCGCACGGCGCCTTCGCCAACCGCCGCCAGCTGCTCGACGTGACGGGCCTGGGCCCCAAGACCTTCGAGCAGGCCGCGGGTTTCCTTCGCATCCGCGACGGCGACAACCCGCTCGACATGACGGGCGTGCACCCCGAGACCTACCCGGTGGTGGAGAAGATGCTGAAGCAGGTGCAGCGCCCGGTGCACGAGATCATGGGCAAGGCCGATGTGCTGAAGGCGCTGCGGCCCGAGGCCTTTGCCGACGAGCGCTTTGGTGCGATCACCGTGAAGGACATCCTCGCCGAGCTCGAGAAGCCCGGCCGCGATCCGCGCCCTGATTTCGTGGTGGCGCGCTTCAACGACGGCGTCTCCGACCTCAAGGACCTGCAGCCGGGCATGCTGCTCGAAGGCACCGTCAGCAACGTGGCGCAGTTCGGCGCCTTTGTCGACCTGGGCGTGCACCAGGACGGCCTGGTGCACGTGAGCCAGCTCTCGAACAAGTTCGTCAGCGACGCACGCGAGGTGGTGCGCACCGGCCAGGTGGTGAAGGTGCGCGTGGTGGAGGTGGACCTGGCGCGCAAGCGCATCGCGCTGACGATGAAGCTCGATGCGCCCACCGGCGCGGCCAAGGCCGCCAGCGGTGGCGACAACCGCTTCCGCCCCGCCGCGCGTGGCGAGCAGCCGCGCAGCCGCGCGCCCGAGCCGGCCGCGGGCGGCAACGCGATGGCGGCGGCCTTCGCCAAGCTGCAGGGCCGGCGCTGATGCAGCTGGCGGCGGCGCTGGCGCTGCTGGCGCTGGTGGCGCTGCCGGCGCAGGCGCAGCAGCCGGCGCCTGCAGCGCCGGCCGCCTCGGCGCCCGGCACCTCCGTCACCGTGCAGGGCCGACGCGACAACGAGACCGAGGAACGCCGCCACAGCGTGGTCGGCCTTACAGTGATCGGCCGTGACGAGCTCGACGCCCACGGCGACATCAGCGTGCTCGACGTGCTGGCCCGCGTGGCCGGCGTCGACATCGACGGCGACATGCCCCGGCTGCGCGGCCTGGGCGGCGGCTACACGCAGGTCCTGCTCAACGGCGAACCGGCGCCGCCCGGCTTTTCGATGGACATGCTGGCGCCGGCGGACATCGAGCGCATCGAAGTCATCAAGGGCCCCACAGCCGAGTTCGGTGGCGTGGCCGGCACCATCAACATCATCCTGCGCCGCGCGCCGCGGCTGAAGCAGACGGAGCTGCGCCAGTCGATCGCCTACCGCGCCGTGGCGCCGCAGGGCAGCACCAGCGTGTCGCATGGCGACCGGGTCGACGCGCTCGGTTTCCATCTGCCGATCACGCTGTTCACCTGGGCCAACGGCCAGCAGGTGACGAACGAGCGCTACTCGCTCGATGCAGCGGGCGTGAGCAGCCTGCGCCATACCGAGCAGCAGGACCGCTGGCTCGGCAGCGGCCTGCAGTTTGCGCCGCGGCTGGACTGGACACTCGGCGAGCGCGACACGCTGCATTGGCAGCTGATGTGGCAGGCCCATCGCTCGCGCAACGCCGGCGAACGCGAGACCGTGCCGCTGGCCGGCCCGCCGCCGACCACGCTGCAGTCGGCCTACCGCTCGCGTGGCGAATGGGAGCTGGCGCGCAGCCAGTGGCAGTGGGTGCACAAGGCAGTCAGCGGGGCGCGGCTGGAGTTGAAGCTGGCGCTGCAGCAGTCGCTGTCGACGGGCCAGAGCCGCTCGGTCGGGCAGGGCGCGAGCGGCGTGCTCACCGTCGCGCACGCGAGCGCCCATCGGCAAGAGGGCCGGCAGTGGTCGCAGGGCGGGCGGCTGCGGGTGCCCGCTGGCGAGCACCGCACCTGGAGCGGCGGCTGGGACGCGGAGCAGCGCGAACTCGACGAGCAGCGCGATCTGGTCGAAAACGGCGTGCCGCAGCGCACCGGCAGCCTGGGCGTGCCCTTTGCCGGCAGCACGCAACGCGGCGTGGTGTTCGTGCAGCACGAGTGGGCGCCGTCGCCGCGCTGGTCGCTGTCGACCGCGCTGCGGGGCGAGCAGTGGGGCTTCCAGACCGCCGGCCCGCCGGGCGTCGAGCGCCATCGCTACGCCGCCCTGCTGCCGGTGCTGCACCTGCGCCACGCGCTGGACGACGCCGGCCGCGAGGTGCTGCGCGCCAGCGTCTCGGTGAGCCAGCGCGCGCCCGACATCGGCCTGCTGCTGCCGCGCTACAGCCTGGACGGTACCTACCCGCGCGAGGAGACCAACACGCCGATCACGCCCGACACCGCCGGCAACCCGGCGCTGGCGCCCGAGCGTGCGCGCGGCATCGAGCTGGCTTGGGAGCGCAGCGCGCCGGGCGGCGGGGTGCTCAGCGCCGGCTTCTTCCTGCGCGAGGTGCAGGGGCTGATCCGCCGCCGCATCGCGCTCGAGGTGGTGAGCGACGCACCCGTGCCGCGCTGGGTGAGCCGGCCGGTGAACCTGGGCCGCGCGCACAGCAGCGGGCTGGAGTTCGAGTGGCGGCATCGCGTGCCCGAGGCAGCCCGGCCTGGCGCGGCACCTGGCGTGGGCCAGGCGGGCCGCGCCGGCACCACGTGGCGCAGCGCCTTGTCGCTGTACCGTTCGCGCGTGGAACAGATCGACGACCCCGATGCGCGCCTCGAAGGCCAGCCGCCCTGGCGCCTGACGCTGGGCGCCGAGCGCCAGTGGGCGGCAGGCCACGGCGCCGGCGCCACGCTGCTGCACACGCCGGGTTTCTCGACCCAGCAGAGCGACCGCCAGCGCCTGTGGCGCAGCACGCAGACGCGCCTCGATGCCTCCGTGTCGTGGCGGCAGGCGGGTGTCGGCCAGTGGCGGCTGGCGGTGGTGAACGCGCTGGCGCCGGTGCAGCGCAGCCGCAGCGCGGTGAGCGATTTCGACGGCTTCGATGCCAGCGCCGCCACGCAACGCGACGGCGTGGCGCAGTGGACGGCCAGCTTCGTGACGAGGTTCTGATGAGCCGGCCCCGCGCCTTGCGCATCCTCGCCGGGCCGCTGGCGCGCGCCCACCTGCACGAGCGCGGTCTGGCGGCGGGCGACGTGCGCGCCGTGCCGGCGGCTGCCGGGGGTGCCAAGGGCCTGGTGCTGCTGCCGCTCGATCGCTTCCTGTTCGGGCACTGGCTGCCGCAATCGACGCAGACGGTGCACCTGCTGGGCGCCAGCATCGGCGCCTGGCGCATGGCCGCGGCCTGCGTGCGCGCCGAAGGCGGGGCCGACGCGGCACTGGCCGAACTGGCCGAGGACTACATCACCCAGAGCTACCCGCACGCGCCGGGCCGCATGCCCACCGCGGCGGTGGTGTCCGAGCACTTCCAGCGCAAGCTGCAGCAGCGGCTGGGGGCGCGCGCGGCCGAGGTGCTGTCGCACCCGCGCTT
>JAIYDH010000026.1 GCA_027487585.1 Rubrivivax sp. | reverse complement strand
GCACCTGTGGCCCCGGTTGTGCCGCCACCGGCTGGGCTGGCTGCCCGAGGCCACGCGGCAGCAGCTCGACGCACTCTGGCTGGCGCGCATCGAGCGCCTGCAGGCCGGGCCTGAGGCCTGGCTCGATGCCTCGCGGCGGCGCCGGGCCGCCGGGCCTGACATCGACCACGACGCGCTGCCCTGGACCTGGCGCAACACCTTGGGCTCGATGATGGCGCTGGTGGGCCAGGACGACAGCCTCTACGACGCCTACATCGCCCGCCCCGCCGACGTGGCGATGCACCGCCAGATGCTGGCTGCCACGCTGGCGATGCGCCGCGCCGGAGTGCCCGCGGCCGAGCGGCCGGCTTGGCTGGCGCGCCAAGGCGGCCTGTCGCCCGAGGTGCAACGCCGCGTCGGCTGGGAGCCCGACGCCCGCGCACTGCGCTGGCTGACCTGGGCGGACGAGCTGCGCGTCGGCGGTACGCCCACCTCGCCCTCGGCGCCGTTCCGCATCGCCATCGATCCGGGCCCTTGAGCGCGCGTCGGCCCACAATGGGCTCCCGACCTGCCACTGCCCCGCCCACCATGCTGCTCTCCGAAGACCACCGCGCCGTGCAGGATGCCGTGCGCACCTACGTGCAGGCCGAGGTCGCACCCCACGCCGCCGCCTGGGACAAGAGCCACCAGTTCCCGGCCGCCGCGCTGCGCGGTCTGGCGGCGCTGGGCTGCTACGGCGTGGCGGTGCCGGCCGAGCAGGGCGGGGCCGGGCTGGACTATCTGGCGCTGGCCGTCATCCTGGAAGAGGTTGCCGCCGGCGACGGTGCCACCAGCACCATCGTCAGCGTCAACAACTGCCCTGTCTGCTCCATCCTGATGGCCTTTGGCAACGCCGAGCAGCAGCAGCGCTTCCTGGTGCCGCTGGCGCGCGGCGAGATGCTCGGCGCCTTCTGCCTGACCGAGCCGCACGTGGGCTCCGAGGCCGGCGGCCTGCGCACCACGGCACGTCGCGAGGGCGACTTCTACGTGCTCGACGGCGTCAAGCAGTTCATCACCAGCGGCCAGCACGGCGATGTGGCCATCGTCATGGCCGTCACCGACAAGGCCGCCGGCAAGAAGGGCATCAGCGCCTTCCTCGTGCCCACCGCCACGCCTGGCTACACAGTGGCGCGGCTCGAAGACAAGCTCGGCCAGCACGCCAGCGACACCGCGCAGATCCGCTTCGAGAACTGCCGCGTGCCGGCCGCCAACCGGCTCGGCGAAGAAGGCCAGGGCCTGAAGATCGCGCTCAGTGGCTTGGAGGGCGGCCGCATCGGCATTGCCAGCCAGGCCGTGGGCATGGCGCGCGCGGCCTTCGAGGCGGCCTTGACCTATTCGAAAGACCGCACCAGCTTCGGCCAGCCCATCTTCCAGCACCAGGCGGTGCAGTTCAAGCTGGCGGACATGGCCACGCAGATCGAGGTCGCGCGGCAGATGATCTTCCACGCCGCCGCGCTCAAGGACGCGGGCCAGCCGTGCCTGAAGGAAGCCGCGATGGCCAAGCTCTTCGCCAGCGAGATGGCCGAGCGCGTGTGCTCCGATGCCATCCAGGTGCACGGCGGCTACGGCTACGTGAGCGACTTCCCGGTCGAGCGCATCTACCGCGACGTGAGGGTGTGCCAGATCTACGAGGGAACATCCGAGGTGCAGAAGATCCTGATCGGGCGTGCGCTGGCGTAAAGCCGTTGCAGAGCTGCGGTGGATGCCGTGCCCATGGACGGCGCCGTCGGACTTACCGGGATGTTGCTGACCCGGCTGGTGCTCGTAGACGAAGATCTCGAGTGCTATCAGTGCCTGTCTGAAGCAAACCGGGCGGTGGGGCAAACCGCGGCCCGTGCCGGGCCGCCAGCGCCTGGGCTCGCGCCACGAAGCTCGCTGCACCGACCGCGTCGATGAACTGCAGCGTGCCGCCGTGGCAAGGCGCGAAGCCCCAGCCGAAGATGCTGCCGATGTTGGCGTCGACCACCGAGCGCAACACGCCCTCCTCGAGGCAGCGCGCCGACTCCACAGCCTGGGCGTAGAGCAGCCGGTCCACCAGCTCGGCCAGCGGCGGCTGTTCGGCGGCGGTGGGGAACATGGCCGTCAGGCCGGGCCACAGGTGCTTGTCGTCACCCTCGTAGTCGTAGAAACCGCGGCCGGCTTTGCGGCCGATGCGGCCGGCCTCGCACAGCTGCCGCGCCACAGCCATGCCGGGGTGCTCGACGTAGGCCTTTCCTTCGGCCGCGAGGTCCTTCTTCGTCTGCTCGGCCACGTGCACGGCCAGCGACAGGCTGACCTCGTCCTGCAGCGCCAGCGGCGGCATCGGCATGCCGGCCTGCAGGCCGGCCACCTCGATGGCGCGCGGGTGCACGCCCTCGCGCAGCATCGCCAGGCCCTCCATCACGTAGGTGCCGAACACGCGGCTGGTGTAGAAGCCGCGCGAATCGTTCACGACGATGGGCGTCTTGCCGATTTGCAGCACGAAGTCGAAGCCGCGCGCCAGCGTCTCGTCGCTCGTCTGCGCGCCGACGATGATCTCCACCAGCGGCATCTTCTCCACCGGGCTGAAGAAGTGCAGGCCAATGAAGTTTGCCGGCCGAGCGGACGCACCCGCCAGGCCGGTGATGGGCAGCGTGCTGGTGTTGCTGGCGAACACGGCACTCTCGCCCAGCACGGCCTCGGCCTGGCGTGTGACGCCGGCCTTGACCTCGCGGTCTTCGAACACGGCTTCGATGACCAGATCGCAGCCGGCGAGATCGGCATACGCCGTGGTGGGGTGGATGCGCGCCAGCAGCGCGTCGCGCTTCTCGGCGGTGCTGCGGCCCTTCTTCACAGCGGTGTCGAGCAGCGCCTGTGTGTGCGCCTTTCCCTTGTCGGCGGCTTCCTGCGTGGTGTCGAGCAGCACCACCGCAATGCCGGCCTTGGCCGCCACGTGCGCAATGCCGGCGCCCATCATGCCGGCGCCGAGCACGCCGAGCTTCGTCACCTTGCCAGGCGGGAAGCCGGCCGGTCGCGAGGCCCCCTTCTTCAGCGCATTCAGCCCGTACCAGAGCGTGCCGATCAGGTTGCGCGAGACTTGCGACAGGCAGCAGGCCGCGAAGTAGCGGCTCTCCACCACGCTGGCGCTGTCCACGTCGAGCAGCCCGCCTTCGAAGATGGCGCTCATGATGTGCTGCACCGCCGGGTACAGCCCGCGGCCCTTGCCGAAGGCGATGGACGGCGCAATGGCCCACAGCTGCGCCATCGCCGGGCTCTTGCTGTCGCCGCCGGGGAAGCGGAACTTCGGCTGGTCCCAGGGCTGTTTCGCCTTCGGGTTGGTGGCGATCCAGTCGCGCGCGGCCTGCATCAGCGCGTCGCGGTTCGGCGCCAGCGCGGTGATGAAGCCGGTGGCCAGCGCCTTCTGCGGCGAGAAGTCGCCGCCCTCGCCGCAGATCTGCAGCGCGGCCTGGATGCCCACCAGCCGCGACAGCCGCACCGTGCCGCCGCCGCCGGGCAAGAGGCCCAGCTTCACCTCGGGCTGGCCGAGCTTCAGGCGCGGATCCTCGAGCACGATGCGGGCGTGGCAGGCCAGCGCCAGCTCGAGCCCACCGCCGAGCGCGTGGCCGTGGATGGCGGCGACAACGGGCTTGCCTTGTGTCTCGAGCTGGCGCAGCACGCGCTTCATGGCCATGCTGGCCTCGAAGGGCTGCTCGGGCGTCGTCCACTTCGACATGCGGTCGATGTCGCCGCCGGCGCAGAAGTCGGCCTTGCCGCTGGTGAGGATCAAGCCCTTCACGCCGGGCTCGGCCACGCGGGTGAGGGCGGCCGCGATGCCTTCCATCAGCGCATCGGTCACCACGTTCATCGGGCGGCCGGGCAGGTCCATCGTGGCGACGAGGATGCCGTCGTCGCCGAGGGTGAGTTGGACTGCGCTCATGCTCAGACCCTTTCGATGATCGTCGCGATGCCCATGCCGCCACCCACGCACAGCGTGGCGCAGCCGGTGGCCAGGCCGCGGTGCTCGAGCTCGTCGAGCAGCGTGCCGAGGATGATGCAGCCCGTGGCGCCCAGCGGGTGCCCCATCGCGATGGCGCCGCCGTTGACGTTGACGCGGTCCAGGCTCACGCCGAGATCGCGCGCCGTCTTCATCGGCACCACGGCGAAGGCCTCGTTGATCTCCCACAGGTCAATGTCCGAGGGCTGCATGCCGGCCTGCGACAGCGCCTTGCGCACGGCCGGCGTGGGGCCGGTGAGCATGATGGTGGGCTCGCTGCCTGTCACGGCTGCGGCGCGGATGCGCGCGCGGGGCTTCAGGCCCGCCAGCGCACCGGCGGCCGCGTGGCCCACGAGCATGAGCGCCGCGCCGTCGACGATGCCGCTGCTGTTGCCGGCGTGGTGCACGTGTTCGATGCGCTCCACTGTGGGGTACTTCGCCAGCGCGGTGGTGTCGAAGCCCATCGCGCCCATGGCCGCGAAGCTCGGGTCCAGCTTGGCCATTGCTTCGGGCGATGCGTTCTCGCGGATCGTCTCGTCGCGGTCGAGCATCAGCAGGCCGGCGATGTCGTACACCGGCACCAGGCTCTTCGCGAAGCGGCCTTCCGCGCGCGCCGCGGCGGCGTGGCGGTGCGACTGCAGCGCAAACGCGTCGACATCGGCGCGCGAGAAGCCTTCCATCGTGGCGATGAGATCGGCTCCGATGCCCTGCGGCACGAAGCCCAGCTTGGCGTTGATGCGCGGATCCATGAACCAGGCGCCGCCATCGCTGCCCATCGGCCAGCGGCTCATGCTCTCCACGCCACCGGCCACCACCAGCCGCTCGAAGCCGCTGGCCACCTTGGCCGCCGCGAGGTTGATGCTCTCCAGGCCACTGGCGCAGAAGCGGCTCTGCGTGACGCCGGCCACGCTCTGGGCCCAGTCGGCATCGAGGACCGCTGTGCGCGCGATGTCGGCGCCCTGCTCGCCCACAGGCGTGACGCAGCCCAGCACCACGTCGTCCACCAGCGCGGTGTCGAGCGCCAGGCGCTGCTGCAGGGCGCGCAGCAGCGTGGAGAGCAGCCACACCGGCGTGGCCTGGTGCAGGCTGCCGTCCTTCTTGCCTTTGCCACGAGGCGTGCGCACGTGGCCGTAGAGGTAAGCGTCGGGCAGGGCCATGTCGGCCTCCTATCGGCGGGGTGCGGGCTTCGGTGCCTGCGAGGCCAGTGCCTCGCGCACCCGCTGGTTGATGAGGCGCAGTTCCGAGAGCAGGGCCTCGATGTGGGCACGCTTGGTCTCGAGCTCGGCAATGAACTCGTCGGTGCGCTCGACGACGTAGCGCATCTGCTGCACGCGGCCCTCGCCGTGGTCGCCGTACAGGCCGAGGAAGTGCTTGATCTCGTCGAGGCTGGCGCCGATGGCCTTGCTGCGCAGGATGAGCGCCAGGCGCGCACGGTCGCGCCGGGTGTACACGCGTGCCCCGCTGACGCGGCGGGGCGCGAGCAGGCCCTTGTCCTCGTAGAAGCGGATGGTGCGCAGCGTGATGCCGAACTCGGCGCACAGCTCGGTGATGCCGAACAGCTGGCCGCCGCCGTCGTCGTGGTGCGCGTCCACCGCCTCCTGCGCGGCGGTGCTGGCGCTGCGGCGACGGGTGTCGAGCAGGCTCATGCGCCTGCTCCGTTCGGGCTGAGCTTGTCCGACCCCACACCATTCGGGCTGAGCCCGCCCGACCCCACACCGTTCGATCTGAGCCTGTCCGAACCCACACCGTTCGGGCTGAGCCTGTCGAAGCCCTGCGTGCACCACGAGCGCTTCGACAGGCTCAGCGCGAACGGAGGGGAGTGCATCACACCACGCGCTGGAGCTTGAGTGCGACGCTCATGTCGCCGCTGACCTTGAACTTGCCCATCATGAAGCCGGTGGTGGGCTCGAGGTCGCCCGTGAGCAGCGCCGACAGGTTCTCCAGCGTGATGGCCACGGTGCAGTCGGCCTCGCGGTCGGTGTTGTCCACGGTGTTGGGCACGGTGCGGCCGTCGATCACCGCCACGCCGTCGGCGCCGCAGTCGAACTTGAGCACGGCGTTCAGGCCGCTCGAATCACCGACCTTCGCGCGCAGGGCGTCGGTGCAGGCTTGCATGTCCATCAGGGCGCTCCTTGGGGTGCTGCATCAGATGGCCGGCATCGTAGCCAGCACGGGTGCCGCGTGGATGCGCGTAATCACCTAGCAGGCACCCGGTTGACGTTAACGTCACCCCTGCGGCCCAATGTGGGGCATGACTGAGCACACGCACTACGCCAGCGTCTTCCGCCCCGGCTTGTTCGAGGGCCGCGTCGTCTGGGTCACCGGCGGCGGCAGCGGCATCGGGCGCTGCGTGGCGCATGAGCTGGCCTCGTTGGGCGCGCTGGTGATCATCAGCGGCCGCACGCAGACCAAGCTCGACGCCGTGGCGGCCGAGATCGCGCACGACGGCGGCCGCTGCGACACGGCGGCCTTCGACATCCGCGACGAAGACGCGGTGAAGGCGAACGTCGCCGCCGTCATCGCCAAGCACGGGCCGGTGAGCGGCCTCGTCAACAACGCGGGCGGGCAGTTCCCGGCGCCGCTCTTGGCCATCAGCAAGAAGGGCTTCGATGCAGTCGTGGCCAACAACCTGACGGGCGGCTTCCTGATGATGCGCGAGCTGTTCAACCAGTGCATGCAGCAGCACGGCGGCGCGGTCGTCAACATGACGGCGGACTTCCGCAACGGCATGCCCGGCATGGGTCACAGCGGCGCGGCGCGCGCCGGCATGAGCAACCTCACGGCCACAGCCGCCTTCGAGTGGGCGCATGCCGGCGTGCGTGTGAACGCCGTGGCGCCGGGCTGGATCGCCAGCTCGGGCATGGACACCTATGGCGGCGCGATGAAGATGATCATCCCGAAGCTGAAGCAGCACGTGCCGCTGCGCCGCATGGGCGTGGAGGCCGAGGTCTCGGCGGCGATCGTCTTTCTGCTGTCGCCGGCGGCCGCCTTCATCACCGGTGTCACGCTGCAGATCGACGGCGCGGCTTCGCTGGGCAGCGACATCTTCCCGTTGGGCAGCACGTCCACCTCGGTACCTTTCGACGGCTTCCACCGTGCGACGACGCCTGAGGTGCTGAAGTGATGCCGCCGCTGCCGTCCAGGCTCGACGCAAACAGCGCCGCCTTCAAGGCCAACGCCGCGCGCATGGCGGAAAGGCTGGCCGAGGTGCAGGCGCTGCAAGCCCGCGTGGTGAGCGAAAGCGAAAGCAAGCGCGCCAAGTTCGAAGCCCGCGGCCAGCTGCTGCCGCGCGAGCGCGTGGCCCGGCTGCTCGACCGTGGCAGCGCCTTCCTCGAACTCAG
>JAIYDH010000142.1 GCA_027487585.1 Rubrivivax sp. | reverse complement strand
TGGTCGTGCGCCAGCAGCGCCAGGCACAGGTCGATGCCGGCCGTCATGCCGGCGCTGGTCCACACCTCGGGCAGCGTCTGCTGGCCGCGGCGCACCGCGGGTTCGCGCACGTGGATGCGGTCGGGGTGCAGGCGCACCGCTGGGTAATCGGTCGCGAACTGGCGGCTGCGCGACCAGTGCGTGGTGGCCATGCGCTCGTTCAGCAGCCCCGCGGCCGCCAGCACCAGGCTGCCACTGCAGATGCTGGCCATGCGCGCCCCGGTGCGGCTGGCGCGCTGCAGCCAGGTGATGAGCGCGCGGTCGCGGCAGGCGGCGTCCACGCCGTCGCCGCCGATCACCATCACGAGGTCGATGCCGTCCAGCCGCCGGGGCAGCGGCCCGGTCGGCCAGTGCACGCCGGCAGAGCTGCGCACCGCGGGCGCCTGGCTCGCCACCAGGCGCCAGGCGTAGCTGCCAGGGCTCTGCAGCCGCGCCACCTCGAACACCGCCATCGGCCCGGCCAGATCGAGCTGCTGGAACCCGGGGAACAGCACAAAGGCGATGCGGCACGTCATGCCCGGATCATGGCCCGAAACCGCCCTGCGCCGCATGGCAGAAAAGGTGGGCATAGCGTCATGGCAGCCACGGCCGCGCAGCGCCATGCTTTGCACCTGCGGCAACAAGGCTAGACGGAGCACATCGCAATGAACGTGGGCATCCTGGTGTTTGACGAGGTCGAGCTGCTCGACATGGCGGGCCCTTACGAGGTGTTCACCACCGCCGCGCGGGTGTGGGCGCGCTCGCAGCCGCCGGGCACGCCGGCGCTGTTTGGTGTGACGACGATCGCGCGCCGCCCCGGCCCGGTGCAGGCCCACGCCGGCCTGCGCCTGCAGCCCGAGCACGGCCTGGCCGACCACCCGCCGCTGGCCTGCGCCATCGTGCCCGGGGGTGTGGTCGATGCAGAGCTGGGCCAACCCGAGTTGATGGCCTGGATCGCCACCCAGGCGCAAACGGCACGCATCCTGGCCTCGGTGTGCACCGGCGCGCTGTTGCTGGCGCAGGCCGGCGTGCTGGACGGGCTGGACGCCACCACCCACTGGGAAGACCTGGACGCGCTGCGCCACCTGCGGCCGGCGGTGCGTGTGCACGAAGGCGTACGCTGGGTCGACCAGGGCGCGGTGGTCACGGCGGCCGGCATCTCGGCGGGCATCGACATGAGCCTGCACCTGGTGCTGCGGCTGCACAGCCGCGATCTCGCGCTGCGCACCGCGCGGCAGATGGCGTACGACTGGCGGGCCGCGGCATGACGGCGCTGCAAGCCGCCCACAGCGCGCCGGCACGGGCTGGCGCCGAGCTCGGCCGCGACTTGATCACCGTCACCACGCGGCCCAACAACGTGTTCGTGGAGGGCCAGGGCTCCTGGCTCACCGACGAAGGCGGCAAGCGCCATCTCGATCTGGTGCAGGGCTGGGCGGTCAACAGCCTGGGCCACAGCCCGGCGGTGATTGCCGAGGCGCTGGCCCGGCAAGCGCGGCGGCTGCTCAACCCGAGCCCGGCTTTGCACAACCGCCCGATGCTCGACCTGGCGGCGCGCCTGGTGGGCCTGAGCTGCTTCGACCGCGTGTGGTTCGGCAGCTCCGGCGCCGAGGTGAACGAGGCTGCGGTGAAGCTGGCGCGGCGCTGGGGCCAGCGCATGCGCGGTGGCGCGCACGAGGTCATCAGCTTCGACGGCGCGTTCCATGGCCGCACGCTGGCGATGATGCGCGCCTCGGGCAAGCCGGGCTGGGACAGCGTGTTTGCGCCCATGCCCGCGGGGTTTGCCAGGGCGCGCTTCAACGACATCGCCTCGGTCGAACGGGCCATCACGCCGGCCAGCGTGGCGGTGATGATCGAGCTGGTGCAGGGCGAGGCCGGCGTGAACCTGGCAGACCCGGGCTTTGTGCGCGAGCTGCGCGCCCTGGCCACCGAGCGGCAGCTGCTCTTGATTGCCGACGAGGTGCAAACCGGCATCGGGCGCTGCGGCCGGGCCTTTGCGCACGAGCTGTTCGGCATCGAACCCGACCTGATGACGCTGGCCAAGGGCATTGGTGGCGGCGTGCCGCTGGCGGCCCTGCTGTGCAAAGAGGCCTTCAACTGCTTTGCCCCCGGCGACCAGGGCGGCACCTACGGCGGCAACGCGCTGATGGCGGCCGTGGGGCTGGCGGTGGTGGACACCGTCTGCCAGGAAGACTTTCTGGCCCAGGTGCGCCAGCGCGCAGACCACCTGGCGCGCGGGCTGCAGGCCATCGTGCAAGACCACGGCCTGGTGGCCGAGCGCGGGGCCGGCCTGCTGCGTGCGCTGGTGCTACCCACCGATGTGGCGCCGCAGGTGGTGGCGGCGGCGCACGCGCTGTCGCCCGTGGGGCTGCTGATCAACGCGCCGCGCCCGAACCTGCTGCGCTTGATGCCGGCGCTGACGATCAGCGATGACGAAATCGACCAGGGCTTGGAGTTGTTGCGCGAGGCGCTGCACGCCGCCCTGCGCTGAACGGCCGGTATCGAGGTGCTGCCGACCTTGCCGCAATCGATTCAGCTCACGCCCCGAGCTGTGACGGCGGGCTAGCGATCACGGCAACATGCTTCGGGGTTAGCCAGGGCCAGGCAGCGCTGAGGACCGTTTCGCCTGGCGAATGCCAGGGCCTCCGAACCCTGGCGGCGGGTCATCGACCAGCTCCGCAGCAGAACGCCCTGGCCCGGGAGCGTATTCACCAGCCGCCTGCTGACTGTCTGGCGCCTGCAGGCCCCAGCAGCTCAGGTGTCCGCGGCATAGGATGGTGCAAGAGCCGGCTTGCCCACCACGGTGCGGCCGATGATCATCTCGCGCTCCGAAGCGACCCTTGGTCCTTCTTGTGATCGGGTTCGCCATGCTGCCGCTCGGCCCGGCAACGCGGGCCGCCTCCGCCCGGAACTCCTGCGCACGCTCGAATTGGGCCTGCGCGCCCGCAACGCCGACTTTGCCGGCCCCGGCGCACCGAACAAGAACAAGGCCATGGAGACCTTGCTGCTCGTGCACCGGGTCTTCGGTGCCGACCGCGACATCCTGCAGTCGACGTTTTCCGACACCGCGCTCGACGCCCTCGGCCGGCTCGTCTGGGAGGAGTAGCGCCGCGGACAGATGCCCCTCGGCCCCCGTGAATGGGGCCAGTCTTTCGCCTACGCTGTTGCGCGCTGAGCCCGAATGCGAGATCGCGATGAATGCGCGCGACCTCGGCGGGTACTGGCCGGCGGGCGGCACAGCGACGGTTGACAGGCGATTGGAGTGCGTGGGATATTTGCCCACACTCTGGAGTTCCGCATGTCGATCCGCATCCCGATGGTCCGAAACCCGGCGGCCCGCGCCGCCCTGCTGGCCCCATGGCTGGTGGCCTGCCTGGCGCTGGCGTCCTGCGGGGGTGGCGGAGACGACCCCGGATCCCGGCCCGTCGCGCTGTCCTTCGACTTCTCGGGCGGCATCGGTGGCTGGTCGGGCGCGTCGGCGGACTACCAGGCGGCGACGGCGCCGATCGACGTCGTGTGGGCCCACGCGGCGCTTCCGCCGCCGCTAGCAGGCAGCGGCTTCAGGCTCTCGGGCACCAATCGCAGCGACGACCTCTTCATCTACGTGAAGCGGCAGGTCGGCGGGCTGCAGCCCAGCCGCACCTATGGCGTGGCGATGCAGGTGCGCCTGGCCACTGGTGCGCCGAGCGGCTGCGCGGGCGCGGGCGGGTCCCCGGGCGAGGGCGTGTGGGTCCATGCCGGCGCCACCGCGAGCGAGCCGCGCACCGTGCTGCAGGGTGCGGAGGGGTACCGGGTGAACATCGACCGCGGCAACCAGTCGGTCGGGGGGAGCCAGGGCGTCGTGATGGGGACGATCGCCAATGGCAGCACGGACTGCCTGCAGCGCCGCTTCGCGACCAAGCTGCTGTCGAGCCACGCGCCCCATGCTGTGACCGCCGACGGCACGGGGCGCGTCTGGCTGCACGCCGGCATCGACTCCGGCTTCGAGGCCTACAGCGAGGTCTACCTGCAGTCGCTGGAGGTGGTGTTCACCCCGCGGTGACGCGCAGGTCGGCCTCGGTGAGCGGGGGTCTCCCGCGGCAGCGCCGCCATTGGGTGCGTTGCGATGCTGGCGGCCAGGCCGTCGAGCAGGGCTTCGACAGCGTCAGCGGCGGCCTCTCGGGCCACGCGCCGCAGGGCCTCGGGCGTGGCGATGGCTGCCACCGTGAGGGCGTAGCCCTCGAGCTACTCCTTCACGCTGCCGGCGTGCGCGTTGGCATCGAACCAGGCCGCGAGACCGGGCCCGTCAGCAGGTGCAGGCCGCCGTCGAGGTGCTCGTGCAGCAACACCTTGGGGCGGCGGCGCGCCAGCGCCTCGGCCCCGGTGGGGTTCATGCGGCGAATGCTTGCGAGCGCCGTGCCCGCAACGCCGCCGCAGGACTTCAGCAGCCGGCCAGCGGCGGCAGCGCGGCCACGGCGCCCAGCGGCAGCGGGCCCAGCAGCACGGCGCCGGTGCCGTCGCGCAGCGTGATCGTCAGCGTGATGCCCGAGACCAGCGCCTCGGCCGTGGCGCTGCTCGTGGCGTCGAGCCGGCCGTCGAAGCGCAGCGGACCGGCGGAGACGCCGTCCCAGGTGCCCTCGAAGCGCAGGCGCGGGCAGGCGGCGTCCACGCGCAGCCGGCTGCCCTCGAGCACGGCCTGCACTTGCCGGCCGTCAGCGCTGTCGGCGTGCAGGGACGGCGTCGGCAGCGAGGCCGTGCCCGGGGGCGCGCCGGGCTCCATGCCGGTGCCCGAGCCGCCCACGCCGGGGCCGCAGGCGGCCAGCAACAGGGCGACAGCCAGCAGGAGCACAGCGGGTGTGCGTCGCAGCAGCGTCATGGTGTCTCCCGTTCGCTGAAGAAGTAGACGCCGAAGCGCGCGCGGTGGCGCCGCGCTTCGGGCGGGGCGGCGGCGGCATCGGCGTCGAAGCGCGCCTGCGCCTCGGCCATCACGAGCGCGAAGGCGCGGCGCCAGGCCTCGACCGAGACGTCGTGCAGACGCTCGGCCGACTGAGCGGTGATCTCGTCGACGAACACCGCCTGCTCCAGGAACCCGCCCGGCCGCGGCCGCGGGCCGGTGAGGTTGGCGACCGCGGCCGCCGCGTGGTCGTGCAGGTTCAGCGCGCTGAGCCACAGCGCCTCGTCGAAGCCGGCGGGCGGCGCAAAGCCGCTGCGCGACAGCGCCAGGCCGTCGTCTGTGTCGTCGACCACGCCCAGGCGCAGCAGCTCCTCAAGTACCGCCTTGGGTCGCACGTCGCGGCTGACGCCCGCGACCAGCACGCCAAAGCCGCCCGGGCCCTCGCGCGGCAGCACGCGCAGCCGCCCGTCGGGGTGTTGGAAGACGGGATCGTGCAGCCAGCGCGCCACGACTTGCGCCGCCAGGCCCAGTGTGGGCGGCGGTGCGCTCGCCGGCTCGGCGGCCTCGCCACGCGTGAGCGTGCGCACGTCGCGCCGGTGCACGCCCGACAGCAGCGAGACAGCGCTGTCGGTGTCTGCCATGCCGCGGCCGGCGAGCTCGGCCTGCGCCTCGCGCAGGAAGACGCGCTTGAGCGCCGCTGCGAATACCGGGTAGGTGACGCCGTGGCGCAGCAGCAGCCGCACCAGCGGGCCTAGCAGCGCAAGCACGCGGTCGAGCACCAGCGTGGGGGCGGGTGTGGGCGGGGGCAGAGGCACGGCGGTCAGGGGCGCGGGCTGTGGTGGTGGCGGAGCGATACCGGGATGTTCAAGCGGCGACGCGTGTGGTGGGAAACTTTCCCACGTGCGCCAATGCAACGCAAGCGCGCCGTGCAGGCATCCGAGGGAGTGAATCGATTCAAGCTGGATCCGGCAGTTGCCCAGCCGCCGGGAGCCCCGGCGGCGGTTGCGGGGGTCCGATGACAGAGGAGATCCGTTTGCCGATGTAGCGCAGCAGGCAGCCCCAGCGGTCGAGCTCCTTGAACTGCTCCGCAGCGGGCGGCTGGTGATGGCCTCCATGGCCCGGCTGTCCAGCTCGGCCAGGACGCCCTCGTGGCCGTGACCGGAGCCTCCGCGCACCAGGGCCGGGCGCTTGACTCCGAGTTCGACCAGCTGCCGGCCCAGCGCCGCCTTCGCTTGTCCGAGGCGTTGCCACTGCGGTACTGCAGCGGGCAACTCGATACCCAGCGCTCGATCCCGCCCTTGGCGGCCAGGAACTCAGCCAACAACACCAGCTGGCCCTGCGGCGGGGCCGCCGCACCCTCGTCCCTGCGCACGTGCATGCGCCCGCCCACCACCCGCGGCTCCGCCGGCTCCTCGCCAGCGCCGGGCGTCTTGACTCACCCATCAGGTGAGTCTGCCAAGGTGGCCCGCAACCGCGCCAGTGCTGACGACTCGCGCGATCGGGGACTGCGACCTGCCGGGTTTAGGCTGATGCGGCCCCGCAGGTGGTAGCCGCGGCGCAGGCGCTGTCGCCCATGGGGGCTGTTGATCAACTCAACGTGCCCGAACCTGCTGCGCTTGATGCCGGCGCTGACGATCAGCGAAGACGAGGTCGATCAGGGCCTGGAGTTGTTGCGTGAGGCGCTGAATGTTGTCGAGCCAACCCGCGGCCGAGATGCCCGCAATCTCGGGCATCGCAAGCACGACATCAGCGTGGGCCAAAAAAGAGGAAACCTGAAAACGCCTCCAGTTCACTCACGTCGAAGAGCTTGTGGTTGTTCGAGTCGGTGAAACTGATGGTGAAGCCAGGAGCAAACGCATCGCAGCGTCTTGCGCTGGGAGTTCGGATGAGGGCGAGGTGCCAGAACTCGCGCCGCCGGCCACGAGGCGTCAGTGACGACGGGCAGCTGTGGAGCATGCCGAACGATCGGTGGAGCCAGATGCACAGACGAAAGCCTGCGTCACTCCGGGCGCCTTGGCGAATGCAGCGGATTCGAACCCGCGGGGGAGGTGCCCGCCGCGGCACTGGCGTCACCGCCGGCAGCGCGCAGGACCGGGCGATCGGACAGTGCAGAGACAGATTTGATCGATCGCGAGCACGATGCGAGCACGGGGTTTCCTGGTCAAAGGCAATCCTCGCCAACATCCCCTCGCTTGATGATTCAGTCGCTGAGGCGTTGATCTACGGTTCGCCACATCGCATCTGCGATCAGGGAGAAGCACCATGGCTACAACGCCGGCCCGAGAACTGTCATCTATCAACTTCCAGTCGATGCTCGGCGGGCCGCTGATCGCGGTCGTCAACGCTCAGGCACAGGCTGCGATGAGTACGGTCAATTTCATCAAGGCCGTCGGCTTCAAGCCCGGCGATGCGAGCGACCCCACCGCGGCGCAGACCGGGGACCCCATCTACGTCAAGTTCAAGTACCCGAAGGAAGTGGCGCCGTTCCAGCCTGCGCAGCCGGCACGGATCAGCGGCATCACGATGACTAACCCGGGCAACGGGTACACCGCGGCGCCGCAGGTCACCATCGGCGCACCGCCGCAAGGCGGCGCGCAGGCCACGGTGTCGGTGTCGTTGGGGGCTGGGGGCAGCCTCAGCATCAGCCTCACCGACCCCGGCTCGGGCTACACCGCCGCGCCCCAGATCCAAATCGGCGCGCCGCCCACAGGGGGCACCCAGGCGGCGGCGACAGCGACCTTCGCTGCACAGACCGCCGCGGTCCCTGCGCAGTACCAGACGATGATGCTCGAGGTACCGATCCTGACGATGCTGCCGATCCCGTTCATCAGGATCGAAGAGACGACGATCGACTTCAACGCCAAGATCACCTCGGTCGAGGAATCGAAGACCGACGACACGTTCAAGATCGACAACAACCTCGACGCCACCGTCAAGTACCCGCCGCTGTTCGCGGTGGCGACCGTCAACCTCAAGGTCAACACCTCATACCAACGCAACAGCAGTTCGGGGGCCAAGGTCGACCGGACCTACTCGATGGCGGTGCACATTCGGGCAGTGCAGGACGAGATGCCGGCCGGAATGGAGAAGATGCTCGGCATCCTGGAAGACGCGATCAAGTCGCAGCCGGCTGCCGCCTGACGCTGGCACCTTGCCGACGTAGCGGGTGAGCGATGCCTAGGCTGGCCGACTTCCTGGCCGCGATGATGGCCGACGCCGTGCAGGCGCGGGTGAGGGCCGACCTCGAAGTGCTGAAGGTCGCCAAGGCCTACAGCAGCCACGCGCTGCTGAAGCACCTGCCGGTGCCGCGCTTTCGCCTGCCCGACATAACGGTCGAGTTCTCGGCGGTGGTGACGGGCGTCGAAGGAGTGGGTCAGTCGCCGATAGGCGGGCCGGCGTTTGCGCCGCCCACCGAGAAGGAATTGGCCGAGATCGTGTCGCGCTCGCGCGAAGGTGCCAACCTGCCGCTGCCGCCCGAACAGTCCAAGCCGCTGGTCAAGGCGATGCTGGCGCGCAGCAAGCAGCTCTTCGCACGCGAGCCGCGCTACCTGCTGCACACCTCCGAGGTCGCCAAGGAGCTGGCGGCTGCTGCGCTGGTGGTCGCTGAGCGCAACGCCAAGGATGCTGAACCCGAGCGCGAGCGGCTGCTCGCCTTCGGCAAGGCCCTCGGCGAAGGGGTGCGCCGGCTGCTTCTCGGCAAACTCACCGAATCGCCGCACGTACAGTTGAACGTCGCTTCGACCGAGGTCAAGGCGCACGACAACCACGACAGCCTGTTGCGCCTGCGCCTGACGCTCTCCGAAGACGGCTACGAGATCGTCGACCGCGACGAAGGCGACTTCGGGCTGGTGCCCGAATAGCCGGAGCGCGCGCTGTGGCGCTGAGCCTGGTTCAGGTCGAGGAGATCGGCGACTTGCTGCAGCAGACCCCGCGGCTGGTCGATCTGCTTGAGGCGCGTAGTGCCGAGTTCGCGCAAGCGGTGCTTGGCTGGCTCAAGCGAGTCGAGAAAACACTCGAAGACAACCGGCTCGCCACCGTCTCGGCGGTGGCCGCGCAGCGAGCGATGCTAGTGCAGGCAGCGCGCGGACAGCAGGCGGCCGAGATCGTGATTGCGGGTCGTGTCACGCCGAGGAAGATGCGCGACGCCGCCGCTAACCTGGCCTTGCAACGCTGCAGTGCGCTGCTGCAGAGCTTGGTCGACGAGCGCCGGCCGGTCTTCCAGGACGCCGAACGCGTTGCGAGCCAGATCGTCGCGGTGGCCGAAGCTAAGGGCCTGCTGCTGGACTGCGAGGCAACACCTGACCACCAGGCCCATCTGCTGTGCGTGCAGCGCCAGGTCGCGGCCGATCGCGACCTCGCCAGCGTGCTGGCCCATCTGCAGGCCCTGGTCGGCCGCTACGACCTGCTGGTCTTCCTGGATCGCGCGCTGCCGCGCTGACGCGACGAAAGCCATGCCGCGCATCGAAGCCTCCGTCGGAAACGAAGCCACCAACCGCGACGACGACGTGCGCATCGTGCAGCAGTTGCTGAACCGGCAGGACCTGGCGCCGCTGGCCAAGCTGAAGGAGGACGGCCGGTCCGGGCCGGCCACCGTCGAGGCGATCCGGCACTTCCAGTCGCGCTGCGTCGGGATGAGTTCGCCCGATGGTCGCGTCGATCCCGACGGTCGCACCTTCCGCCGGCTGGCCGGCGGCTCAGGCGAGCGAGGCACCGGTCAGAGCCCAGAGACCCGGCGCGCCGATCGCATAGCGCGCGCCGAGCGTGTTGACCCGCGGGTCAAGGAGAACGGGTTGACCACGGCGATCATCGATCGACTGGTACCGCATCTCGCCGGGTGCCGGGCGCGGATCATTTCGGGATATCTGTCCGATACCGACCTCTTCTGGAAGCTGAACTACCACTGGGAGTACCTGCTGCAGATGGTGGATCACTCGCTGAACTTGCCGGTCGACGACCGGTTCGCCAAAGAGCTGCAGACCCTAGCTTCCGGTCTGCGGGCCTGCGCCCCGACGCCCGCCAGCGGCTACACCAGCGGTGCGCTCGGCAAGCCGGAAGACCGCTCGACGCTGGACGAAGTCAAGCAGCGCCACCGCTCGGTGAGCAGCGCCAAGGCATCGTTCAAGCGCGTTATCGTCGCCGGCGACCTCAAGGCCAAGAGCCGCAAGGCTGCCCACGCCTTCGATCTCGCCTGCGCGCCGGTGGCTTTCCCCGGAACCAGCAAGCACGGCAGCGGCTATGCCCTGGACATCGAAGGCGACAACAGCAGCATCAAGTCGATTTGCAACTCGCACGGTGCGACGCTCGTCTTCGACGAGCAGAGCCACGTCCACGTGGAATTCAGGAATGGGGTGGCCTGAGGAAGGCCTTCCGTAGGTACAGAAGGAGCCGGCCGAGCCGCGCAGGCTCCGGCTCGCCCTCCGTTTCGCGACACCCTCCAGGCGACTGTGCGTTCGTCCTCGAGCGGCGGCATCTCGGCGACGAGATCAGCACGGCGGATGTCTCTTCAGGGTCGTTTGCTGTCGGACGCTGGACCTTTGGCGAACAGCCAGCGCTAGACCTTGAACCAGTCCGACAAGCTCTCTATATAGTCGGACGGCAGCAGATGCCCCGACTTGAAGCGCAGGTGCTTCTTGTCCGGGCTGGGTATGGCATCGAAGAGGGCCTGGCTCTCTTCGGAGGTGCCGTGCTCGTCTTCTTCGCCCGTCAGCAGCCAGACGCGCTTGCCTTGCAGCCCTGCGACCAGATTCTTGGGCGCCACGGCGGCCACGTTGTCGCCCAGATGGGGCGGCACCATGGCGGCGACGGCCCGCACGCGTTCATCCAGCCCGGCCAGCAGCAGCGCGCCCTGTGCGCCCATGCTGTAGCCGACGGCCTTGATGCGCCCGGTGTCCAGATGGGGTTGCGTGGCCAGCCAATCGAGCAGCACGCGGTGGTCGCGCACGGTGTCGATGATCATCTGCTCATAGGCCTGCCGCCGGCCGAACCAGTGCATGTCGCGCATCGCGTGCTGGGCCGCATGCGGCTGGCCCAGATGCCTGCGCTGGCCGTGCACACGCGCATCGATGGCCACCACCGCGTAACCCTGCTGCAGCGCCATCTGCGTAATGCGGTGTGTCTGCTCGATGGTGGGCCTGCCGTTGAGCTCTGCCTGCCACCAGCGCATGTGGCTGCGACCCATGGCGTGCATGCCCACCAGCACCGGGAACGGCCGGCTCGCCTGGGCCGGGTCGCCGGGGTAGACGATGCGGCCGTGGAGCAGCTCGCCGTCGAAGCTTTGCAGGCGGATGTCGACCGAGTGCGCGCCAGCCGGGCGGTGTTCCTCTTTGTAGGCATAACGCGCCTGCAGCTCGGCGGGGGTGATGCTGTAGGGCTTGAGCCAGATGAAGTGCCAGATGCCGGCGGCAATGGCCGCCAGGCCGAGCAGGACGCCGATCGCCACGTAGGCTCGCTTGTGTTTCATGGTCGCTCCGATGCGTGTGGATGAGGCAGAGGCCGGCTCCATGCGCGGTGCGCCTGAGCCGGTGTGCGACGCCACGCTAACGAGGGCGTTGTGAATGCCGCTTGAAGCCGGCGCCTCAGGCGCTGGCTGAGCCGCCCGTCGGCGCCAAGCTGGCCTTGGTGGCCCAGAGCAACCGCACGTGGGTGTGGCCGTCGGCCTGGCTCAGCGACAAGGCCAGGCCCTGGTGTTCGGCCAGGCGGTGCACGATGGCCAGGCCGAGACCGAAGCCCGCGCTGGCTGCGCCTTTCTGGAAGGGCTGGCCCAGGCGTTCGCTCAGGCCGCTTGGCAGCGGCTGGCTGCGGTTGCGCAGCTCCAGGCCGTTGGCATAGGCCGCCAGGCGCACCGGCCCGGGTTCGCAATGGGCGAAGGCGTTGCCCACCAGGTTGGACAGCATGATGTGCAGCACGCCGGGTGGCAGTGCAACACGCAGCGCCAGGCTGACGTGGATGTCGAGCTCGATCTCTTTGCCCTGCAGCCGCGACATCTGCTCCAGCACCACGCGCTCCAGCAGCGGCAACACCTCCAACGTGGCGGGCGCTGTGGCGGGCGCGGTGTCGGGTGCCGGGTCGTTCGACGTGGAGGCCGCCGCCCTGCCCTGCGCCGCAACCACCCCGGCCGGCGCGCGGGCCTCGCGTGCCAGGGCCAGCAGGGTGTTGACGGTCTGCTCCAGATCCCACAAGACCTGGCGCATCTGCTGCAGCTGGGCCGCGGCATCGGCGGGCAGGTCGTCGCGGGCCAGCAGGCGCTCGCTGGCCATGCCCAGCACGGCCAGCGGCGTGCGCAGCTCGTGGCTGACATCCCGCGTGAAGACCTGCTCGCGTTCGATGAAGGCCTGGGTGCGTGTGGTCAGCGCGTCGAGGTGTCGGGCCAGCAGGCCGACCTCGTCGTCACGGTGGCCTTGTGCGTAGGGGGCCGAGCGGTCGGCAGGGTCGCCCGGCCGGCCGCGCGCCACCGCGTCGGCCAGCCGCACCAGGGGCGCGCTGATGCGCCGCGCCCGCCAGGCCGCCAGCGCCAGAGCGGCCAAGGTGAGGCCGCCACAGCCGCCCGCCCACCATGCCAGCAACTCGCGCCGAATGGGCCGCACCACCAGCAGGGTGCTGACCTCGGCCACCAGCAAGGGGTGGCGGGCGTCCGGCACGGGTGGGCTGGGCGGCGCGCCCTCGGGGCGGCCCAGCCAATGCAGGTGGTAGTGGCGACCCTGCGTGCCGGGGAACTCGCCGCGTGTCGGCTCGGCCTGCCAGGCCGTGAGCAAGTCGGCGGGCAGGCTGGCGGCCGAGTCGTGTCGCTGCATGAAGGCCTGCGGCGGCGGCGGCCAGGAGCCACTCACCTGATGCGCTTGCTGCATCTCGGTGGCGGCCCGGGCCAGCGTGGCCACGATGAAGCGGTCTTCCACGGCGTACAGCAGCACCAGGGCGAACAGGCCCAGCAGAGCGCTCATGCCCATGGTGAAGAGCGTGAAGCTGAGCGTCAGCTGGCGTTGCAAGCTCGTGCGCGGCCGGGGCATGGCCGGCGCGCCCGGCGCCGGGGTGGAGGGGTCGGCCGCCTGAGGAACTTCAGCCACGAGGCAGATCGAGCGTGTAGCCCACCCCGTGCACCGTCTTCAACAGGGGCGTGGCGAAGGGCTTGTCGAGCACCTGGCGCAGCACATACAAGTGGCTGCGCAGCGGGTCGGACTCGGGCGGCTCGTCGCCCCACACGCTGCGCACCAGCTCCGAACGCGTCACGATGCGCGGCCAGGCCTGGGCCAGGTGCAGCAGTAGCTGGTAGGCGATGGGTGGCAGGTCTAGCCACTGGTCGGCCCGTTCGGCCCGGGCGCGCGTGCGGTCCAGTCGCAGCTCGCCCAGCACCAGCACATGGGGCTGGCCCAGGCGGTGGCGGCGCGACAAGGCACGGCAGCGCCACCGCAGCTCTTCGCCGGCAAAGGGCTTGACGAGGTAGTCGTCGGCCCCAGCTGCGAAGCCCTGCGCCTTGTCGTCCAGGCTGTCCCGCGCGGTGAGCATCAGCACCGGCACATGAGCCGGCGAAGACTCGCGCAGCGCGCGACACAGTTGCACGCCATCCAGGCCCGGCAAGCCCAGGTCCAGGACCAGCACATCGGGTGCTTGCTCCAGCGCCATCTGCAGGCCCAGGCGGCCGTCACTGGCTTCTTCGACGACGTGGCCCGCGTCACGGAGCAAGGCGACGACCTGGTTGCGCAACAGGCCGTGATCCTCAACGACCAGTACGCGCAGCGCTGCGGCCTCGTTCATGCGCGCGGGCCTCGACCCGGCAGCGCGGCAAGAGTCGGCTCGGGTTGAGGCTTCATCCAGGATCCTGAAGGACGCGGAAAAGTCAGTCTACAGGCGCCTATGTGAAGCCCAAGTCAAGCCGTGCCGTGGTGGATGAGCAGCGGGTTTGCAGACATGCCTCTTCTGCTCAAGCGTCCTGGCCAGGTGGTCGAAAGGTCGACCCGGTGTCGGCCAGGAGTGGTCATTCCGAAGTGATGCCGCAAACCGATCTCGCGAAGCCAGTTCTGAAACCAGCACTTCCGCCAGTCCGGCGAGATGCCGGCCGCGCAAGCTGCCCTTCCGGTTGTGGATGCCCGCGTGCCCCAGCGGGCTGTGCCTCATCCAGAACCGGTGTCTGGGCCACCGGTGTAGCGGCCCCTGAAGCTGAGTGGTGTTGCGCCCACCAGCCGGGCGAAGAAGCGGTTGAAGTTGGTGGGTTCCGAGAACCCCAGTGCGTGGCCCACCTCGGCCGCGCTGTCCGTCGAGTGCACCAGCATGCGCGCGGCCTCCATGGCCAGCCGCCGGTCCAGCAGCACCTTGGCCGGCTGCCCGGTGGCGGCGCGGCAGGCGCGGTTGAGCGTGCTTTCGGAATAGCCCAGGCGCCGTGCGTAGTCGGCCACGGCGCGGTGACTGCGGAAGTGCTGTTCCATCTCGGCCTCGAACAGCCGATACACCCGCTGCGCGCCGGCCGTAGGCCGCGGCACGTCATGCAAGCGCTTGCGGTGCCAGCGCGCCACGCGCAGCAGCACGGCCAGCAGGCCCTGGCGAATCAGCGTCACGTCGTGCACGGTGCCGTCAAATTCCGCCAGGTCGCGGGCCAGGCAGTCCAGGCCGGTGCGCAGCTCGGCGGCGAATTCATCATCCAGCCGCACGCCCACGGGCCAGTCGGCCATGGCTGCCAGCAGCGCGTCGCGACCGCTGCGCGACTGCGTGATCGGCACCAGCGCCGGCGGGTCGATCAGCACGAGGCAGCCCTGGGCGCGCTCGTCCAGGTGCCAGTGCTGCACCTGCCCGGGCCGCACGAACACCAGGCTGCCCGCGCCCAGGCGCAGTTCAGCGAAGTCGACCACGTGGCGCAGGTATCCCTCGGCCACGAACAGCAGCATGAAGAACTCCACGCGCTGCGGTGCGGCCAGGTGGCGCACGCTGACACGCTGGCGCAGCGTGCTCAGGTGCAGCACCTCGATGCCCACCGTGCCCAGCTGCGGGTTGTGGAAGCGGACCTCTTCGGGCTGCCTGGGGCTGCTCTTCATGCGGCCTGAGCTTGGGCGCGTCACTGTATGGCCAAGCCCCGGACTAACCCGCATCGCCAAGGTGAATGACTGAAATTGATCATCGACTGCACGGCGCCGATCTTTCGCGGCAGAGGGTGCGACAGCAGACTCGCCGCCATCGTCCACCCGGACTCCCCGCGAAGGAAGAACAAGCCATGTCCAGCCCCCGCAAAGCGCAAGTGGCCGCGCTGCTGAAGTCCATCGAAACCGGCGACTCCGCGCCCGCCGCAGTGGTCAACCCGGCCAAGTACATCCAGCACAACCTGTCCGCCGGCGACGGCCTTGCAGGCCTGGGTGCGCTGCTGGCCGCGTTGCCGCCTGGTTCGGCCCGCGCCCACACCGTGCGCGTGTTCGAGGACGGTGACTTCGTCTTCGCCCACACCGAATACAACTTCTTCGGCCCGAAGATCGGCTTCGACGTCTTCCGCTTCGAAGAAGGCCGCATCGTTGAGCACTGGGACAACCTGCAAGAGACACCCGCGCAGCCCAACCCCAGCGGCCGCACGATGACCGACGGCACCACCACGGTGACCGACCTCGACCGCACCGATGCCAACAAGCAGCTGGTTCACGCCTTCGTGGACGACATCCTGGTCCACGGGCGCATGGACCGCCTGGCCGGCTACTACGACGGCGACACCTACGTGCAGCACAACCCCGGCGTGGCCGACGGCCTTTCTGGCTTGGGCGCGGCACTGGGCGCGATGGAAAAGGCCGGTATCTCCATGAAGTACGACCGCTTGCACAAGGTGCTGGGCGAAGGTAACTTCGTGCTGGTGATCAGCGAAGGCCAGTTCGGCGGCCAGCACGTCGCGTTCTACGACCTGTTCCGGGTGCAGACGGGCAAGATTGCCGAGCACTGGGACACCATCGAGGCAATCCCACCGCGTGCCGAGTGGAAGAACGGCAATGGAAAGTTCGGCTTCTGAACGGGGTGTCGATTCGGGGTTGGGGTCGGGGTCGGGAGGGTGAGTTCAGCGCATCGCAGACCCGTCGTTCGGTCCTGGGCTAACCCCGATGCATGGTGCCGTCGCGCCAGGCTGTCTTGAGGCTGAACTCGCCCTCGCAAGCCCGGGAAGGCTTGCGAGGCGGGCTCAGCGCCGTGAACTCACTTCGGCCCTCACTCGGGGCCTCACTTTGGCCGGATGGCGTCCGCCGTTCCCTGGATGAAGGCCTTGAGCTTCTCCACGTCGGCCCGCTGCAGCTTGCCGGTGAAATCGGGCATGCCGTTCTTGGCCAGCGCACCGAACATGTACTTGTCGAGATTGGCGATCACCGCCTGCGACGAGTAGCCCAGGTTCGGGATGTTGCCGCCGCGGTCCACGCCCGGCACGCCGTGGCAGAAGACGCAGTTGCTGACGTACAGCGCCGTGCCCTCGGCCACGTGGTTCTTGTCGTAGGCCACGCCCTGCACCAGCTCGCCCAGGCGGTAGGCGACGAACTCGGGCGCCTTGGCCTGACCGTCGATGACGAAGGTGTAGACCGTGCCCGGGCCCTTGCGGTCGGTGTGGCGCGCGGTGTGGCCGTAGACGCCGCCCCAGCCCACCGCGATGCTCACGTACTGCTTGCCGTCCACCATGTAGGTGCTGGGTGCAGCGATGACGCCGGTGCCGGTGGGCGTTTCCCAGAGCTTCTTGCCGTCGCGGGCGTCATACGCGATGAAGCGGCCGTCGGCCGTGCCCTGGAAGACCAGGTTGCCCGCCGTGGTGAGCGTGCCGCCGTTCCACGGCGAGACGTTCTCCACACGCCAGGCCTCGCGCTGGTTCACCGGGTCCCAGGCCACCAGGCGGCCGAAGGGCGCGCTCTTGGGCGGCTCGGCGTTGGCGAACATGCCCAGGTTCCAGCCCAGGTTGCTGTGCGGCTCGAGTGGGCTGGCGGCGTTGAACTTCCAGGCCTTGTTGTCCAGCAGCGTGACGGGCACGTTCTGCACCGGCATGTACACCAGACCGGTCTGCGGATTGAAGCTCATCGAGTGCCAGTTGCGCGCGCCATACGGGCTGGGAATGATCTCGCGTGGACGGTCGGCCACACGCGCGATGTCGGTCTCGATGGGCCGGCCCTTGGCGTCATAGCCCGTGGCCCAGTTGACATCGACGAAGTTCTTCGCCGAGATGAACTCGCCGCTCTTGCGGTCGACCACGAAGAAGAAGCCGTTCTTCGGCGCGTGCAGGATCACCTTGCGGTTCTTGCCGGCGATCTTCAGGTCGGCCAGGATCATCGGCTGCGTCGACGTGAAGTCCCAGTTGTCACCCGGCGTCTGCTGGTAGTGCCAGACGTACTTGCCGGTGTCGGGGTTCAGCGCCACCAGGCTGGCCAGGTACAGGTTGTCGCCGCCGGCCGGGCTGCGCTTCTTGTGCGCCCAGGGGCTGCCGTTACCGGTGCCCACGTACATCAGGTTGAGTTCGGGGTCGAAGGCCATGGTGTCCCAGGCCGTGCCGCCGCCGCCGGCTTCCCAGTACTTGCCCGCAGGGTCCCAGGTCTTGGCGGCCTTGGCCATGCTCTCGTCTTCGAAGGGCTTGCTCGGGTCGCCCGGCACCGTGAACCAGCGCCACTGCTGCTTGCCGCTGTTGGCGTCGTACGCCGTGATGTAGCCACGCACGCCGTACTCGGCGCCGCCGTTGCCGATGATGACCTTGCCCTTGTAGACGCGCGGCGCGCCGGTGATGGTGTAGCTGAACTTGCGGTCGATGATGGTGTCCACCTCCCAGGCCTTGGCCCCGGTGGCCGCGTCCAGCGCGATGAGGCGGCCGTCGTAGCTGGCCACGAACACCCTGCCCTGGTAGACGGCCACGCCGCGGTTGACCACATCGCAGCAGCCCTTGTAGCCGTAGCCACGGTCGACCTGCGGGTCGAAGCTCCACAGGCGCTGGCCCGTGCGCACGTCGATGGCGTGCACGATGCTCCAGCTGGCAGTCACGTACATGATGCCGTCCACCACCACCGGCGTGGCCTCCACGCCGCGCGTGCTCTCCAGGTTGTAGCTCCAGGCCAGGCCCAGCTTGCCGACGTTGGCGGTGGTGATCTGCGTCAGGCGCGAGAAGCGGGTCTCGGCGTGGTCGAGGCCGTAGCTGGGCCAGTCAACCGTGGTGCGTGCGTTGGCGCGGATGAAGCCGGTGTCCACGCGCGTGGTCACGGCCTTGATGTGGGCGGCCGAGCCCTTGGCGGCCGTGGCCGCCGGCTTGGCGGTCTGGGCCCAGGCCGGGGCCAGCCCGATGGCGGCGACACCCAGGGCCAGGGCCGCCGCGTAGCGGAGAGAGGTCTTCATGCGTTGTCTCCTGTGCTTGTTCTGGAACCGCGCCCAGGTGCAGCCGAGCCCGGCCCACCGTGTGGCTGGGGCGCAGCTTCTCGCGCCGTCAGCGACCCGGAAACAACGGGCTTTCCCGGATGAGCGGCTGTTCCGTCCCGGCACAAACTGCCGCGCATGCACCGCTCGCCCCCCGCCCGCAGTGCCCTGGCGCTGCCCGAGCAGGCTTTTTTCGCCACCGCGCCGCAGCGCGCTGCGCTGGCGCGCGAGCGCCTGTTCGTCGACGGCCAGCGGCCCACGGGCCTGGTGGGCGAACCCATCATCCAGAGCTGGCAGCGCTGCCTGGTGGCGCACCGCCGGCCCGGCGAGCGGCTGGCTTTCGATCCCGTCACGCCCTCACGCCGCCACGGTGCGCTGCAGCGCAGCCGCCCGCTGCTGGAAGCCGCTCGCCCGGCCCTGGAACGCCTGCAGGCCACGCTGGCCCACACCAGCGTGCGCAGCTTTCTCTGCGACGGCGAAGGCCTGGTGGTGCACAGCTCGCCGGTGCCCGGCGAGAGTGAACCGGTGCTCGGCCTGGCCAGCCGCCTGGGCGTGAACCTGGGCGAAGACGCGGTAGGCACCACCGCGCCAGGCCTGGTGCTGCGCACGGGCCAGGCCGTGACGGTGACGCGCGAAGAACACTTCTTCGATCTCTGCGGCCGCCTGAGCTGCGCGGCCGCCCCCATCCGCGACCGCCACGGCCGGCTGGCCGGCGTGCTCGATCTGTCCACCGAAGGCCACAGCTTCGCCTTCGACGCCGCAGCGCTGGTGGGCCTGTACGCCAGCAGCATCGAAGACGCGTTGCTGGCCGAGCCCGACGGCGACACGCTCGTGCTGCACTTCCAGGCCGACCCGCGCCTGCTCGGCACGCCTCTGCAGGCGCTGGCCGGCATCGACCCGCAAGGCCGCGTGGCCTGGGCCAACCGCGCCGCGCGCAGCCTGCTGGGCGACGCCGAGCTGCTGGGCCGCCCGGCGGCCGAGGTCTTCGGGCACGGGCTGCCGACCTTGATGGCCAGCTCGGGCGCGCGCGGCCCACAGCCGCTGCATCTGGCCAACGGCCTGGGCGTGTGGCTGCGTGCGCAGCTGCAGATGGCACCCGGCCCCAGCAGCGACGAGAGCGAAGGCCGCCGCGCGCCTGCCGCGCTTGCACCCACGCTGGAGCAGCCGGTCGCCGAAGCATCAACCCCGGCATCAACTTCGGTATCAACCCCGGCAGCAGCCCTTGATCCCACACCGGACACCGCGCCCACGCTGGCCGAACACGACCACCGCCTCGTGCTGCAGGCGCTGGCGCGCAACGGTGGCAACGTCTCGCGCGCGGCGCGCGAGCTGCGCGTGTCGCGCGGGCTGCTCTACCGCCGGCTGGCTGCAGCCCGCGGCCCGCAGACAGAAGGCAGCGGCACTTGAGCTCGCGGCCCTGGCCGCAGCGCTGCTGACCGGCAAAGCGCTGGCCCAGGGCAGCGCGGTTTCGCCCAGGATGGCCCTCACCAGGGCCGGAAACGCCGGCTCGGCCCGAACGTCGTTGGAGAGGATCACCACACAGCGCTTGAAAGGGCGGTGCCTCAAGAGGCGGTTGCAGCGATGGAAACTGGCTGCTGGTGGCAATGATGAATTGCGACTGGGTCAATTCGGCCCGTGCGGCGGCACTCAGACCCTCGCCACGCACATAGCTGGCGGCGAGCCGCCCAATGGCAGCGATGCTGGTGTCCATGGAGCCCGATGCGCGAACGCGGCTGCGCTCGTCGTGAGGTTCCGGTCGCCCGTCATGGGTGTAGCCGTCTGCCGGGTTGGAGCGGAGTCCGGGCGCCAGATGAGTCTGGTGCGTGTCATGCCGTTCCGCTCAAACAAGCGCCTTTGCATCTCTGCTCCGACATCGAGACCCAGGCCCTGCTCGAGCACGAACTGCAGCAGGATCAGACCGTCGCCTGAATAGGCGTAGCGGCTGCCCGGCTCGAAGTGGATGCGCAGCTGCCGGTCGGGCTCGAGAAAGCAGAAGTTCGCGAAGCCGCCGCTGTGGGTGAGCAGGATGCGGGCAGTGAGCCGGCGCCAGCGCCCGTCATGCGCCAAGCCCGCAAACGCGGCGTAGCGCCGCACGATGTCGGGTGACACACAGATCGGCAGCGGCTGCTTCAAGTAGTTGGCAATCGGAACTTCCAGACCGAGCCTGCCTTCTTCGACCAGCTGCATGACCAGGTAGTCGAATGCAGCCTTGGTCAGCGAGGCGCCGTAAATCACGGTGTCCACCTCCTTCGGTTCGCTGGTGGCGTTGCGCACACCGCAAGCCTCGTTGAACACCACTGGCCGTCGTCCACCACCGCCAGTGCCAAGCCGCGGGCACCGGTGGCCGCCTGGGCGAGAAGGCATCGTCGCTCGCAGAGCGTGCGGCCCCGGGCGCCCGCGCAGGCTCAACCCGGCGTGCAGTTGAGCTCCAGCCTTGGCTCGACGATGTCGCGGCCGTCGACACTGAACTCGCAGCGCGAAGCCCTTTCCAGCCGCAACGCGATGTTGCGCCCCGCGCCCGCCAAGACCAGGCTGCCTCGGCCGGGCAAGGCTGCGCCCGGCGTGGCCGCGCCCAGGTCGATGGTGGCCCAGTCTGCCGATGCGACCTTGAACTCGTGCGGGCCTGCGGCCAGATCGACGGCGGTGCGGTGCAGACCGTCAGCGCCCACGGTCAGCACGTGGTCGGTTGACCAGCGGTTCATGCTGCCGCGCAGATAGACCGGCTGCGCCGTCAACGAAGGCAGCGGCAGTGCGGCCCGCGGCCCTGAAAGCGGGCTCGACAGATCGCTCAAGGTCACGCTGCGCGCCGGGCCACTGGTGGGCAACTCAAAGCGCAATTCACCGTCGACCTCAGGCGCGTAGAAGTGGCCGGCTGATTCAGCCATGAGCGGTGTCCAGTGCTGGTGGCCCAGCCGCGCCCACAGCGCGGCGCCGCGGCGCAGCACCCAAAGCGTCTGCCCATTCGGCAGGCTGTAGCTGCCTTGCACACGGTCTAGCGCTGCGGCCGGCAGGTCCACGGGCTTGCGCTCTTCGGGCAGCACCACCACCACGCCGTTGGCAGCCGCCGCCAGCTTGAGCGCCAGTGCGGGCGCTGCGGCGGACTCCTGGTTGCTGAGCACGGCGATCGTCAGCCTCTGCTTCGGCTCGTAGTGCAGATAAGTCGAAAACCCGTCGATGCCCCCGGAGTGCCCATACGACAGCGGCTGGCCTGCAGGCGAGACGTTCAGGCCCAGCGCGTAGCTGTTGCGCACCGGCGTGGTCATCTCCTTCAGCGAGGCCGGGCTCAGCAACGCACCGCCATAGAGACCCCGATGCCACTTCAACAAGTCGCCCGTGGTGCCGTACAGCGCCCCGGCCGAGTAGGGAATGCTCATGTTCAAGAAGTTCGCCGGCCGCAGCACCTTGCCCTCCTTGACGTAACCGCTGGCCAGCTGCGGCACGATGGCCCCGCTGTGCGCCACGCCGCTGCTGGCCATGCCCAGGGGCTGAAGCAGCTCGGTTCGCACGAACTCGGCGTAGCTCTTGCCAGCAAGCTGTTCGATCAATACGCCCGCCATCACGTAACCCGAGTTGCTGTAGTTCCAGCCGGTGCCGGGTGCAAAGTCCAGCGGCGCGTCGCGAAAGCTCGCGTACAGCTCGCGCGGCGTCATGCGCTGGTGGCGAATCTTCTCCAGGCCGTCGCCCTGCGTGTGGTTGGGCAGCCCCGAGGTGTGCGCCAAGAGCTGCCGCACCGTCACGGCGGACCAGGCTGCGGGAAGGTCGTTGAGGTGTCGGGACAGCGCGTCGTCCAGGCCGAGCCGGCCCTGGTCGACCAGCCGCAACAGCGCAGCGGCGGTGAACTGCTTGCTCACCGAGGCCAGCAGGTACTTCACGCCCGGCGCGTTGGGCACCTGCCACTCCTGGCTGGCGAGGCCCCAGCCGCGGTCCAGCAGCACCTGGTCGCCGCGGGCAACGAGCACCGTGCCGCTGAACAGTCCCCGGTCGGCGAAAGACTGGGCGATGGCGGCCAGCCGCTCAGGGCTCTGGCCTTGCGCAATGCCCAACGCAAGGGCGCCAGTGACGGCGATCACAAACAAGCGCGGGGTCGGCATGTGGCAGCTCCATGGCAGCAAGGCTCAGCGGCGACAGTGTGCGTGAGAACTCGCCGGCCCAACTGGCGCAGATCTGGCGCCCTGGCGGCTTCCCACACCGCCGCCACCAAGGCCGGCAGCACAGGCCGTGTCTCTTGGCGGTGGTGCCAAGGCGTGGCGACGATGTGACAGCGCCCGGCGATGTGGCCCTTGTCGGCTGCGGCGTCGGGTGGCAGGCTGGCCAGCAACTTGAACCAGAGGGCCGCAGGGCAAGTGGGCAGCCACGAGAACGAGGGTGCTGGACTGCCCTCTCCCCAAGCCCGAACCTCACCGCTGGAAGAGCAGCAGCTCCACCACGGCCTGTTCTGCCGCAGAGGCTGGCACGGTGAGCTTGATTTCCATGCCATGAAAACCCTTGCGCGGGCTCGGCAGGGAGAAGCTCGCCTCGGTGCGCTGCGCACTGGACCACTGCGTGCGACGCTTGCTCTCGTCGGGCACGTGCACGTCGTTCTGTGGCGCCTCGTAGAGCACCGTCAAGCGGCCCAGGAGTTGCCGGCCGTCAGCGGCTGAGGTGCGCAGCACGGCCCGCACTGCAAGGTCCTGGAAGCCGGTGCACTCAAACGACTGCAGCTCGATCGTCCGCGGCAGGAGATCGAGCGAGTGCAGGTAGCTCACCTGCTCTGCCTTCTGTCGTTGGCCGAAACCCGGGTCACAGGCTTTACCCCAGGCAAACCCATTCAGCGCGAGCTCAGCCGCCACGCCGCCGACCAGCAACAGCACGACCCCGATGGGTACATAGCGCTTCATGTTCGAAACTGTGATCAAAGGGCCCCCAGTGTCGGCGCCGATTCAAGTCCGAGCCATCATGCCGACCGAACATGGAGCCCGAGACGACAG
This sequence comes from Rubrivivax sp., assembly GCA_027487585.1. Lineage (GTDB taxonomy): Bacteria > Pseudomonadota > Gammaproteobacteria > Burkholderiales > Burkholderiaceae_C > Rubrivivax. The sequence goes on along the minus strand of JAIYDH010000142.1, from coordinate 23,961 downwards.
GCCACATGTCCTGATCCGTCCGCTCGAGGTCCGGTGCCGGCGCTACACCGCAGGGGCCATCGGGTGACGATAGCCGCTATCGCAACCCGGAGTCCCTTCATGCAAACCGCCCTGCTGCTGATCGACGTTCAGCAATCCTTCAAGCACCGTCCCTACTGGACGGACGTCGACGTTCCTGCGTTCCTGGAGCGCATCAACACGCTGGTTGCGGGTTGCGCCGCGCAAGCCGTTCCGGTGGTGCGGGTGTTTCATGTCGACGACGAACCGGCGGACGGCGCGTTCAGTCTGTCGAGTGGCCTGATCCGTCCGCTGGACGGGCTGGCGCCGTACGATGCGGCCTTCACCGTGCAGAAGCACCGTCACAGCGCGCTAGCCGGCACCGACCTCGCGATCCGGCTGCGCGAGCGGGGCATCCGGCGTCTGATCGTCGCCGGCATCCGGACCGAGCAGTGCTGCGAAACGACCACCCGCCATGCAAGCGACGAAGGCTTCGAGGTCGACTACGTCACCGAGGCCACCCTCACCTGGGACATGACCACGCCATCTGGCTCGACCCTGTCCGCAGCCGCGATTCGGGAGCGCACCGCCACCGTGCTGGCCGGGCGCTTCGCGACGCTGTGCACCGTCGAGGAGGCCCTGCGCCGCGCGACATGAAGGACATTGTCTTCGTGGTGTTGCCACAGACGCTGCTGCTGGATCTGGCGGGCCCGGCCGAGGCGTTCCGGCTGGCCAACCAGCGGCTGGCGCAGCGCGGACAACCCCCCGGCTACCGGTTGCGCTACGTCGCGGCGCAGCCCGAGATGAGCACCTCGGTCGGCGTGACGCTGGCCCAGTTGGAGCCGCTGCCCGACACGGTGCCCAGCGGCGCGCGTGTCGTTCTGATGGGGCAGCCCAGCGGCGCAGAGAGCTCGCTGCAGCCCGGCATCACGCTCGCCTGGGCTGACACGCGGCGCTGGCTGGCTCGGGTGGTGGCGCCGCGGCTCGGCGAAGTGGAACTGGTCACCGTTTGCGCCGGCACGCTGCTCGCCGCCGACGCCGGGCTTCTGGCCGGCCGCCGCTGCACGACGCACCACGAGTCGCTCGACGACCTGGCGCGCCTGGCACCGGGCGCCACGGTGGTTGGCCATCGCGTCTTCGTTGTCGATGGCCCGATGTCCAGCAGCGCGGGTATCACCGCCGGCATCGACCTCGCGCTGCACCTGATCGCTCGCGACCACAGCGATGCGCTTGCAGCCTCGGTGGCGCAGGTGATGGTGGTCTACCTGCGACGTGGCCCCGACGATCCCGAACTCAGCCCCATGCTGGCGCGACGCGACCATCTGCACCCGGCCGTGCACCGTGTGCAGGATGCGCTGTGTGCCGAGCCGTCGGCCGCCTGGTCGCTGGGCCGCATGGCCGAGGTGGCTTGCGTCACGCCACGCCACCTGGCACGGCTCTTTCGCCAGCACGCTGGCGTCACGCCGCACGACTACCTGCAGGACCTGCGCTTCGCGCTGGCCGAGCGCGCCATCGGTGACGGCCGCCCGGCCAAGCAGGCCCTCGCAGAGGCGGGCATCAGCGGCAGCCGCCAGTGGCGGCGCCTGAAGCAAGGTCGGCGCTGTGTTCCGTAGCCAGAACACCGGCCCCCGACCTGATGGCCCTGAGCGCTTCAGCGCAGTGCGCTGGCCGACTGTAGGCGCGAGAGCAGTTCATCCATCTTCATGATCTGTTCGCGTCGGCGCACCAGGGCCAGCTTGGTTGCGATCCGCGTGCCGTCGAGTGCCGAGGCCTCGAACGTGCGGTGCGGCACGATCTCCTTGAACGACGTCAGCTCCGCCAGGCGCGACGCCACGCCAGTCAACATACCGCCGGCCGCGGCTTGCGCGATGTCCTGGTTGCGAAGCGCCGTCGCGGCATCGGACTGGTCGAGCAGCTTGATCGCCTCGGCCTCGCCGAGGCTTTCACTCAGTGTGTCCAGAACGAAGGCCTGCACCTCCCACGGCGTGAGCCGGCGTGAGAGGCTCTGCAGGAGCGCACCGCCCGCCTGCGTCAGGTCGGCGACAGAGGCGTCCTTCAGCGGTGGCAGCTCCAGCTCCTCAGCCAGCGGAAAGCGCGACAGCTCGTCCAGAACCAGGCGGAAGCGGAGGCAGCGCCGCACCTTCTTGGGCATCAGCCAGGTGGCGAGGTTGACGTAGTGCTCGCGGATCCGCTTGAGCGCTTCGGTGTCCACGCCCGCAGGGGACTGCAGGCCGGTGAAACCGGGCTCGCCAGCGCCGTCGAGGTTGATGTTGATGAAGTGATGCCAGGTGGAGTCGGTGCTGACGCGACCCTTGTTGGCACGATGGCCGTCGTAGGCCACGATGGAGGCGAACAGCCTGGGCACCAGGGCTTCCTTGGGACCCGTCGGCCCACTCTGGAAGCCGTCGCCGTGCGAGACCGACATGGCGACGATCTCGGGCGACAAGGGGGCACCCGTGAGGTCGTTGGGCCACTCGGGCACAGACACACCATCCACCACGATGCGGCCGCCCAAGCTGGACGGCACCAGGCACTCGCCTTCGTGCGGGTGATCGGGGTAGACCTCGAGGGCGCGCCGGGGTGCCTTGAGTTGAACCAGGGGGTGCGGGTTGCCCACGCCACCGGCCTGGGTGCGGAAGTTCAGGTACAGGCGCTGCGGCTCGGTGTTGGACTGGTCGCTGAACTCCTCGCCTTCGTTCGGCCCCGACACGTTGGTCGAGAAGCGATTGGTGTTGCTCACGTGGGGCGGGGTCTGCGCAGCCTTCCAGCGGCGCATGGTGCGCAACCGGGGCACGTTGCCGCACAGCGAGGCTCCCAGTGTCTGGTGGTCACCGGTGGCGAACACGCCGCCGCCGGCTTCCATGAACCGTGCAATGGTGTCGACCTCCGGACCCGGCAGATCGCTCTCTCCCTCTGACCGAGCCCCGAAGAGGAACACGACGTCGTAGCGGGAGATGTTCAGCCCGTTGGCGGCGTCGTTGAAGTCGAAGTTGGGGATCTCGGCATTCGGGTCGCCGCCACGACTGGCGGTCACCACTTTGGGCGTCATGCCGTGGATGGTGGAGGCCTTCAGCGTGTTGACGAACTGCGTGAGGCCGAAGCCATGTGCGGGGTCGAAGTTCAAGGTGTCGGTGACAACCAGGATGCGGGGCTGGCACTCCTTGAACAGCGAAGTCAGCTCGGCGCGGGTTGCGGTGGCCAGGGTGGCCTGGAAAGCGATGATGGTCATGTCGGTGTCCGTGGATCAGGGTTGAGACGCCCCGAACGGTAGGCAGTGCAGCCCCTGGCCATCATCCTGCACACTGACTACGTTCCCGGTTTCCGGGCCCCCTCTCAGGGGCGAGTGCACCTAGGGGGTCTCACGCGCGAGATCCCGGATCGGGCGAAGACGGCCCGTCGCGCTGCTGCCCGGCCAGTGGCCGCAGCACCGGCGTACGCAGCAGGTCACGCCTGCGCGCGGCGTTGAGTGGCATCGCCCGCCGCGTGAACAGCGTCACGGCAACAGCCTCAGCTCTGCTTGATCGCAGCCGAAATCGCGGGGGCCACCCAACTGGCTTGCTGCCTTGCAGCCTGCCAGACCCAAACCCAAACCCCCAACGAGCGCATCCGATGCAATCCAGCCAGACGAGGTTCACCACCCCCCACCTGCACTCTTTGCTGGCCACCCGCGGGCTTGCTGCTGCCGTCATGGTGGCGCTCACCGCCGGTGCAGCGGTGAGTCCGGCGCTCGCCCAGGTGCCGGAAGACGCTGCCCGGCTGGGCCTGCAGGAACTGCGCACCTTGGTGACCGAGGGCACAGGCGTGGTGGGTGACCTGCAGGGCGTGATCAACAGCGGCAAGGTGCCGCGCGACAAGGTCAGCCCCGAGGCGCTGCTGGCGCAACTGCGCGCGCGCTACCAGACCGCCGCCAAGGCCAGCCTGGACGCACCTGCGCCGGGCCTGGTTGGTGAGGTGCGCAAGGCCTATGTCGATGCCTACGTGAGCGTCGTCACCCGGCACCAGGGCGTGCTGGCCAAAGGTGGGCAGGACAGCTTCGTGCCGGCCTACTTTCGGGCTTTGGTGCTGAAGGAATTCAATGCAGGCATGAAGGGCAAGCTGCAGGCCTACGCCACCAACCGCGAGGCTGACCTCATCAACGGCGATTGGGCGGTGCACCGCGTGATGAAGGGCTCGCCTTTGGCCGCCGATGTGGCCAAGGCCATGGACGGTGGCGCCTTGGACCCCATCGTCAAGCGCAGCGGCGACCGCATGCTGGGCTACTGGCCCATGAAGCTGAACGCCAATTGCGTGGCCTGTCACGCGCAGAACGGCTTGAAGCAAACCGAGGGCGGCTTTGGCGGCGCCCTGGTGGCCGAAGTCAAGGTGAAGTAACCCGGCTGGCCGCTGGGTCCTGCATCCCGCCTGTGGTTCGGGTGCTGCTGCGCGTTCAAGCAGCTGCAGCGCCAAGCCAACAGCGTGCGCAACACGCGCGGCTGCGCTGCGCGTCGTGCCCTCACGTCCCCACGAGATCGTCATGAACCTGCGAACCCTCTTGTTTCTCTTGCCTGCGGCGTTGATGGCCTTGGTGCTGGCCGGCGTGGCGTTGCTGGCTGAGCAGTCACGACGCAGTGCGACCCTGGTTCTGGCAGCCACCGTGGCCAGCGAGCGCAGCGGCAGCTTGCGAAGCGTGGCCGCCGTCTGCGCCGACATGAGCCAGCGAGCGGTGGTGTGGACCCTGACGCGCCGAAGCAGCGAGCGCAAGCAGTACCAGGAAGTCAAGCAGTCTTGCGCCAAGGGTCTGGCGGCCATTCAAGGCGCGGCGGCAGACCCTGCCCAGGCCAACGCCATCAAGCAGTTGATGGCTCAGGCCGAGAGCCTGGCCGCGACGCTGGAGGCGATTCAGTCAGAACACAGCGACGAAACCAAGATCGCCACGGTGGGCCGACTGGAGCGCGAGGTCCGACCGGCCAACGAGCAGATGCAAAAGGCACTGGCCGACCTGAACACCCAAGCCGAGGCCACCAGCACGGAAGCCATGGCCACCCTGGCGGCGCAGCAGCGCCAGACCTTGTGGGGTGCCATCGTGTTCGGCGGTGTCGCGCTGGCGCTGGGAGTGCTGATCACCCGGCTGGTGACCAAGCGCATTCTGGACGCCGTCGAAACGGGTGTCTCGATGGCGCGTCGCCTGGCAGCAGGCGACTTGCGCCAACCCCACGTGCAGCCGCGCAGCGACGAGATCGGGCGCCTGCTGCAGGCCCTGGACGAGGCGCGCCAGGCCTGGAGCCTGGCCATCAACGACATTCAGACAGCGGGCCTGATCGTGACCGCCACCGCCACCGAAATGGCTGAGGGGGCCGGCAGCCTCCGCGGCAGCAGCCAGCAGGCTGCCGACAGTTTGCAAACCACCGCTCGCAGCTTTGGCGAGCTGGCCAGCGCAGTGAGCCAGTCCACCACCGTCGCCGACCAGGCAAACAGCCTGGCCTCATCGGCAACCAGCCTGGCGCGCCAGGGTGGCGATGTGGTGGGTGGTGTGGTGTCCACGATGGGCGACATCCAGGCCGCGTCGTCCAAGGTGGCCGAGATCATTGGCGTGATCGACGGCATCGCGTTCCAGACCAACATCCTGGCGCTCAACGCGGCGGTGGAAGCCGCACGCGCGGGCGAACAGGGGCGCGGCTTCGCCGTCGTGGCCAGCGAGGTGCGCGCCTTGGCTCAGCGATCTGCTTCAGCCGCGGGCGAGATCCGCCAGCTCATCACCGGCACGGTGGAACGCGTCAGCGACGGCAGCAGCCGCGCCCAGGGCGCCAGCGAGGCCATGAGCGGTGTGTGCGAGGTGATCGCCAAAGTCGATACGGCCATTCGGGAGGTGAGCGCCTCAGCTGTGCTGCAGGGCCGCGAGATCCAGACCTTGGCTGGCACGATTGCCGGGTTGGAAGGCATGACTCTGGGCAACGTGAAGCTGGTGACGCACTGGACTGCCTCAGCCGAGCAGCTGAAGCTGGAGTCAGCGCGGCTCGACGAGCTGGTGCAGCGCTTCCAGCTGGCCTGACCGCCGAGCGCTCGGGCCGAGCGCTGGCCTTCAGGTGGGTTGGCGGCTGGCGCCCCGGGCGCGCAGGCTCTTGATGCCCTGCTCCACGCGCGCGGCCACCTCGCGCTCGGTGCGCAAGGCGCGCAGCGTGTTCTGCGCCTCCTGCACCGTGAAGTCCAGCCGGGCCAGATGTTCGCCCACCCCGTCGATGGCCGCACGCTGTTCACTCAGCATCTCCAGCCGAAGGTGGATGTCGTCCAGCTGATGCGCCACGCTGCGTGTGCGGCCCTGCACCTCGTCCACCCGGGCTGCCTGTTCGGTGACCGCTTGCAACTGGTTCTGCAGCCCGGACTCCAGCTGCGCCAACAAAGCCGCGCTGGCCGTGCTGCGCTGATGCAGATCGGCCTGGCCCTCGTGGAGCTGCGCCTGGGTGTGCAGCACGGTCTGCTCGATGCGGGCCACCTGACCGGTCAGCGGCAGCAACTCTTCCTGACGGGCCGCCACGGCGGCCAATTGGGCGTGGGCGAGCACCATGTCGGCCAGCAGCTTGTCGCACAAGGTCTGCAGGCTCTCCATCTCGGTCAGGCGCTGCGCCTGCTGGGCCAGGCGCCGGTCCATGGCCGCCGCGGCGATGTTCAGCGAGCCGATGCGCTGCTCCAGTTGCGCCACCACGTCCAGCCGGGACTGCACACGCTCGATCTGCTCGTCCAGCTCGGCCTGCAGCTGCTGCAGGTGGGCCGGCGAAGGCTGCCCCTCTTCCACCAGCGTCATCTTGGCCAGCACCGCATCCTGGCGTGCTTCCAGCGCAGCCAGCTGCAGAGCCAGGGCGTCGGCGCGGCCCATGAGCAGCGGCTGGACGGTAGAAGGGGCGGCCGAGGCGGGGTCTGATGAGACTGCCGGGCGGGGTACCTGTGCGAGCCCGGGTTGAGCCCCAGGCCCGGCCTCCGCTGAGGGCGAGTGCGCTTCCACGGCTGCATGGGCTCGCGCGGTGTTGGCAGGCCTGTCCATCACACAGGCGGCGATCACACGGCCATCGGGCCGAGTCAACGTTCTTGAGTGCAGGGCGTGCCCGGCTTCGATCAGCCGCAGTGCCAACGCTGCAGACACCAGCACCTCGCCAGAGGACGCGGCCGCGGCCAGCTCGTTGGCCTGGGTCACCACCTCGGTGCTGACGTCCAGGCCTGAAGGCTCGCTCCCCGGGCCGTCGCGCACCGCGGCCGCAAACCCGAAGCGCAGGCCGGAAGGTCGACGACCCTGCACCGCCTGACAGGCCAGGGTGACCAGCCGCAGGTCGGGGGCTGCAAAGCGCACGAACGTGGCGCCCTGCGCGGTGCGCCCCATGACCGCCGCGCGCTCGCGCCGAACCTGCGCCAGAAAGGCTTCCAGCCACCCGGTGGCGGGCTTGGCCAGCAGCACGCAGCCGACGATGTGCATAGGGGCTTCGATGAAAACGTCTCCTTGCTTCGGGGCCCCGCCGCGTTCAGGACGGGCGCAGCTCGCGAAGCGACAACACCGCGATCTTCGCGCAGTCGAAGGCCAGGCTGGACGGCCACCTCTGTTGCACTTGGTCACCAGTTGACACCGGCAGCGCGTCGGCGTGCTGCAGCAGGGCAAATCGATCACTCTTGCGAGCCACGTTGATGCGCACCCCGTGAACAGGTGGATGGGCCGCGCCCGGCAACGCTATACAACCCCCCGGCGCCACAACACCCCAGCCACAGCGCACAGCGCGAGCCGCCGTTCGGCGCGCAGGCGCGCAGCGGCCGCGTCACCGGCGTGGCCTGGACCTAGGCCGCCGGCGCGCAAGAGACAAGCAGGACCATGACCATGTTGGACACGATTTTCGGCACTCCCGGCGACCGCAAGCAGGCCAAGTCGGACATGCACGACCTGCTGCTGCAGGCCCGCAACGAGCGCGAGAGCTTGCGCGCCCTGTTGGCAGAGGCCCACAGTGCCGCGGCCACGATGACCGGCCCTGGCCGCAACGGCCACGCGGCGCCGGGGCCGTCGGCTGCCGACAACGCCCGCATCGACCAGCTGGAGGCCCAGGTGGCCGACCTGCACCAGCAGCTGAGCCATGCGTTGGCGCTGGCCCAGGCCAAGGCTGCGCCAGCCGTCGAGGCCACATCGCAACAGTCGCAGCAGGCGCTGTACGACGAAGCGCTGGCGATGTTGGCCCACACGGCCCAGGAAGCCTGCACACGCGTCGAAAGCCTGCGCATGAGCGCTCTGCAGGACATCGACACCCGCGTAGCCGGACTCGCTCAACTCCCCGGCCTGAGCCAGGAGACGGAAAAGCGCCTGTCATCGCTGAACGCGCTGGCCGAGCACGTGGCACTGAAGACCAAGGCGCTGGACACGCAGCGCCAGGCGGTTGAACACGCTGTGGTCGAAGCGACGCGGCTGAACGAGATGGTGTGGGCCATGGACGCCCAGATCGCCAAGCTGGCCGACGGCCGCGACCAGATGCAGCGTGCCGAGGACGCCGTGGCGCGCATGGAAGCGCTGGCGCGCGATGCATCGCGCGACCTGGCCGCCGCCCAGCAAACCCGAGAGCAGTTCCTGCAGGACTCTGCACGCCAGGACGCACAGGCCCGCGCGCTGGCCGATGCCATGCGGGGTGCGATCGAGCGTCTGGCGCTGGACCGACAGGAGCTGAGTGCATTCGACGAGCGGCTGAAGGCGCTGTCTACCGCACTGGCTGACACCGAGCGACTCGTGCAGGCCGTGACCGCGCAGGACCCCGCTTTGCAGGCCCTGCAGCAGAAGGCCCAGAGCCTGAGCCAGGCCTATGGCGTGCTGACCGCCGATGCCGAAGCGCTGGCACAACGCCAGTCCGCCCTGAACGGGCTGGCCGACCAGCTGCAGCAGATCGAGGCTCTGGGTCTGCGCACCGCCGCCCAGCAACAGGGCCTGCTGCAAAGCCAGCACGAGCTGGACAACGCCCGCCGCGGCTTGGCCGAGTTCCACGCGGCGCATGCCGAGTCGGTGCAGCTGCGCCAGCAGCTGGCGCAGGACCGCCAGGCGCTGGAAGGCTTTGTCGAGCGCACCGCCGGCATGCTGGCACGCGCACCCGCCGTGCAGTCGCGGATGGACGCGGTGCTTGAACAGATGGACCGCGTCGAACAGGGCAGCCAGACCGCGCTGCGCCTGGCCGACGTGGCCGCCGAACTCGACACCCAGCTGACGCGCCTGCAGGAGCGACAGCAGCTGGTGCAGGTGCTCGAACAACGGGTCAACAAGCTGCACGCGCTCACCGCCGACGTGGACCGCACACTGCATGAACAACTGGCCCGCCACGCCGAACTGCAAGGCCTGAAGCACCAGTGCGACACCCTGGCCACGCAGGTGGCCGACGCGCAGCACAAGCTCGAGGGCGTGGCGGCCCTGCAGAGCCGACTGCAGCCGGTGGCCGAACAGGTGGCGTCGCTGCAGCAAACCTTGCAGGCCTCGCAACAGATGGTCGAATCCATGCAGCTGGACGAAGCGGAAGTGCTCAACCAGCAGGCGCAGTTTGCAGAACTGGTGGAACAGGGTCGGCAGCAAGCGGCACAAACCGCCGACAGGCTGCAGCAGGTGAGGACCGCCCACGACGAACTCGCCCAGGCCTCACAGCTCAAGCAAACCCTGCTGGTGGAACTGGCGCAGGTTCAGGCGCGCCAGCAGGAGGCGATGGCGCAGATCCAGGTCACCGAAGACCAGTTGCAACGGGCCCAGGGCCTGGCCGCCCAGCTCGAACAACGGCGCGGGCAGTTGCTCAGCACCGACCGCGCGATGGCGGCCCTGGAAGGCCGCCTGGGTGAGCTGGGCCGCAGCGCCCAGGCCGTGGAGCAACAGATGCAGACGCTGGCCGAGCGCCAGACCCTGGTGCTGGCCGTGAAGACCGAGGTGGACCAGATCCGCCAGATCAGCAGCTCAAGCCGTGCCGACTTGCAGTTCGTGGCCGAACACCGCAGCGCGGTGACCGAGCTTCGCAGCCAGGTCGAGGCGGTGTTGGCTGGCGCGGCCGACACCCAGGCGCGCATCGAGCACATCGAGTCCCGCCGCAAGACGGTGCAAGAGGTCCAGGCGAGCGCCAGCGCCGTGACCCACATGCTGGGCGACATCCACCTGAACCTGGAAATGCTGAGCGAACAGCGCGCCGTGATCGACCACGTGGGCGAACAACTGGCGCGGCTGGACTTCACCGTGCAAGAGGCCAACAACACCTTGCGTGCGCTGCAGCGCGAACGCGAAGTGGCCGAGCGCATCGAGCAGGGCATCAAGACGCTGCGCACCCGGGGCGGCGCGGGCGCAGCGGCCTGAGGGCGCTGCGGCGCTGTCCAGCGCCCGGCCACCGCCCAGGCCACGCCGCGCTGCCTGACGGGCCGGCCGATCGATGCCTACCGTGCTGCAGCGAACAGACGCGGCGCAGCGCCTGCGCGACAGTGGGACATGACCCGTCCAACTCACTCCATCGCTCTGGGTGTCTTCGCACTGCTGCTGATCACTCTGCCTGGCGCCGTTCGTGCGCAGACCGCGGATCGGGCTGAAGGCTACTACCTCGGGCTCGGCGCGGGCGCCGCTCGCAGCGCCGACTTCAACCGGGGTGCGTTCGACCTGGCCCTGCAGGCACAGACCCTGACCCTGCGCACCACCTCCGTGGAAGACCACGACACCGGCTGGAACCTGTACGCCGGCTACCGCCTGGGCCGACACTGGGCTGTCGAAGGTGGCTACACGTCGCTGGGGCGCTACCGCTATGAAGGCCAGGTGGTGCAAGACCCGGGCACGGTGCAGGCCACCTTCAAGGCCGAAGTCTGGAAGCTGGCTGTGCTGGCGATCCTGCCGCTGGGCGGTGATGTCGAGGTCTTCGGCAAGGCCGGCTCCGGCTACTGGCGGACACGGCTGGACTCGCAGGGCAGTCTCAGCGGGCGCAGCGCTCAACCGGCCGAAGCCCGCGGATATGGCTCGCTGCTGGGGTTGGGGATCGGCTGGCGCATGTCGGACGCCTTGAGTGCCCGCGTCGAATGGGAACGCTTCGGGCGTGTCGGGCAGGCCGACCGCACAGGGCGGGTCGATTTCGACTTCGCGTCGATCGGCCTGCAGTACCACTTCTGAAAACCGGATGGCCCCACATGAAAACCAGATCACCACGGCTACGCGCCCGCGCTTTTGCAGCGGCCATCCTTGGCCTGTGCCTGTCGGCAGGCGGCGCCAGGGCACAGACCGTGAGCATGCCAACGCCACAAGGCCCCGTCGACTTCGACAGCGCCACCTTCGCCTACGCCGTGCTGGCCGGGCCGGGCGGCATCTTCGGCTGCTTCACGGGCGGCGCCTTGTCCGACTGCACCCCCGCGCTGCTGCAAGCAGCCGTTCTGGGCCCCGACCTCACCACCGGCCTGTCTCTGGGCCAGGGCGCCGTCATCACGCTGGCCGTCCCGGCCAACGGTGCGGGTCTGGTGTTCTGGGAGGCGGGCAATTTCGCTCTGGCCGGCGATACCTGGGATGCCCTGGTGTCCGTGCACACGGAAGCCGGATGGTCGGCTGAACGCAGTGTGACCCCCCTGCATCTGGCACCGGTTCTGAACGACACCTTTCCATCGGGCTACGGAACCAACTACGCCACGTTCTCCGCCGAAGAATTCGGCCTGCCGATCAACGGCGTGTTCGACGCTGTGCGCATCCGTTCATGCTGCGGTGCCGATGCCCACTTCGACCTTCTTGCCGTGGCGGTGGTGCCCGAGCCGAGCACCGCGATGCTCTTCGGAATGGGTCTGATGGCGTTGGTCCTTTCACGCCGCCGGGGCCACCGAGCGACCTGAAGCGAGCCGGCCAGCGCCCGACCGCGGCGACCTAAGGGCACTGGGGAACGTCGTCAGAAAGTTAGACGACACTCCGCCCCCAAGATGCTTTGCCTGCTCAACACGCCTGCCTGGAAACCCGAAAACGAGCCACCCCGACGCCTGCCGTCGACCTTGCCCGGTGCCCTGATCCTGGTGCTAGGGGCCAGCGAAACATCGCTGCCGCGCGAGCGGCTGGCAGCGCTGCTTTGGCCCGACGCCACGCCGTCCGAAGCGATGCATCACCTGCGCGTCAACCTGAATCGGGCGCGCACCCTGCTGGCCCAATGGGGCGTGCCGGACAGTCTGCAAACCGAGGGCAAACAACTGCGCCTCGTGCTGCCCACCGATCTGGCCCTCTGGAAGGCCGCCGCCGCCGCCGACCGCCCGCCGCTGGACACGGCCCAGTGGCCGCAGGGCTGGCAGCTGGATGGCCACGACAGCCTGGCGCAATGGTGTGCCGAAACCGCGCTGGCCCTGCACCGGCGCTGGTTACGCGACAGTCGCACCTCCGCGGCCGCGGCCACCGAAGCGTCCACCGAGCAGCATCCCCCGGCACGCGCGGCCGAGTACCAGCGCCTCAGGCGCAGTACCGCGCCGGCCTTGCTGCTGGTGGGTGAAGCCGGCGCCGGCAAGAGCACCCTGCTGGCAGCCGCCTTCCCGCACGCACCCTGCCTGCGCGGACTCGAAGGCCTGCATGGCATGCCCTACCGGCCGGTGCTGGAGACGCTGCGCGCCAAGATCCCGGCGCTGCTGGTCGCGCTGGGCGATGCCCGCCACCCGCTTCGCGCCTACCGGCTGGACCTCGCCCGGCTCATGCCCGAGCTTGCGCCTGACGAGCCGCTGCCGCCACTCGACGCCCTCACCGCCCGCGCCCGGCAGATGCAGGCCCTGACCCTCGCCTTTGAAGCACTGAGCCCGGTGCTGCTGGTGGACGACCTGCAGTGGTGCGACGCCGCTACCGTGGAGTGGCTGATGATGCTGGCCCACGGGGACCGTCTCCCCTGGCGGGCTGCTGCACGCGGCCACGAGATGGGCGCCGGTACGGCCCAAGCCCTGCAGCGCCTGGAGACAGCCGGCCGCCTGGAAACCCTTGCGATAGCCGCACTGTCCCGCGCAGACATGCCCGCCGTGTGCAGCGCGCGCTGGCCCGACAGCGACTTCAGTGCCGAGCAGCTCGACCGCCTGTACGAGCTCAGCGCTGGCAACCCCTTCGCGCTGGGTGAGCTGGTGGCCGCTGGTGCCCCGGAGGTGCTGCTTGGCGAGGCCCTGCCGCAACGAGTCCGGCAGATGGTGCAGCGCCGCTTGCATGCGCTCAGCGCTGTCGCGCTCAAGGCGGTGGAGGCGGCGGCCGTGTTCGTGCAACCCGTGCCCGAGGCAGGCCTGCAGAGTCTGCTCGGCCTGCCCAGTGGCGAGGAAGGCAACGCCCTCTGGCTGCAAGCCCGCGACGAAGCGCTGGCCGCCGGCATGCTGCGCGCGCAGACCCCGGGCCTCACTTGCTGTCACGACCTCATTCGCGAGGCCACCCTGGCCCATCTGCCGGCCGCCCGGCGCGCCACGCTGCACCGCCATGTGGCGCTGTGGCTCGCCCAGCAGCCCTGGGCCGACGCCATGACCATCGCGCTGCATTGGCGCCAAGCTGGCGAGCCGCAGACCGCACTCGCCTGGCGCCACCAAGGCGCGGAGCAGCTCAAGGCCCGCGGCCGGTACGACGAAGCCCGCGAAGTGTGGCAAGAGGTCGCCGACGGATCGCTGGACCTGGCCCAATCGCTGCGGGCCCGCCTGGAGCTGGCGGCTTGCGATCTGCTGGAAGACCTCGCCCGGGGCGAGACCGCGCTGCTGGCCATCGAAGCCCAGCTCGATGGCGTGGCCGACCCTGATCAACGCCGTCTCATCGATGGCCGCTTGCGCGCCGCTTTGGTAGACAACCGTGTCTTCGCCGGCGACCTGCCCCGCGCCATTCCGCAAGCCGCGCGCCTGCGGGCGCTGCTGCCCGAGCTGCCGGTGAGCGAACGCATCCACGCCTACGAGGTGTTGATCGAGCTGGCCATGCGCGAGCCCGACATCCCGGCCGCCTGGGGTTGGCTGGCCCAGTTCCGGGCCGCGGCGCCGCACAACCCCACGCTGCTGAGCTTCGAGGGCCAGATCCATTGGTTCGGTGGCCAGGTGCGCGCGGCCCACGACGCGCTGGCCAAGCTGCTGGAGCGCCACCCCGACTACTGCCGGGGCATCACCATCGAGAACGACCTGGCCGTGATGCTCAGCGCCTTGGGCGAGCCGGCGCAGGCCGAGGCCTACGCCCGCCGCAGCCTGCAAAGCTGGGCCGGCGTCGCGCACATCCAGTCACTCTCCAGGCTGGTGCTGGGCAGCGTGCTCAGCAGTCTCGGCCGGCACGCCGAAGCCGAGCGGGCGCTGCGAGAGGCCCTGCACCTGGCGCAGGAGCAGTCCAGCGCCTGGCTGGAGGCCGAGGCCCTGCTGCGCCATGCGCGGCTGCTGCTGCAATGCGGCCGCCCCGCTGAAGCCGCCCTGCGGGTGGCCCGCGCCGCACCGCTGATGACGGACACCCAGGAGCCGCTGCGCGTGTCCAACTGGGTGCTGGTGTCGGTGCTTGCCGCTACCGCGCAAGGCTTGACCCCGGCCGCCGACGAGCTGGCCCGGCTGCGTGATGCCAGCGCCCGCCTGAAGCACCCGATGGTGCAGTGCCGGGAGGCCCGGGTCGACGTCGAACTGGCCTTGGCAGGCGGCGACGGCCCCGCCGCACGGCTGGCCGCCGAACGCCAGGCCGCCGTGGCCCGTGCCGCCGGCATGCAGGAGTGGGCCACCGAGGCCGACCTGCTCACACTGCGCGCGCGCGCACTGATGGGCGAGCCTGACGCTGGCCTGCGCCCGCTGGCTCAGGAGATCGAGGCCCGCTCCACGGCCAAGGGCTACGCCGAGCTGCGCTGGCGCGCTGCTGCATGGTTGGCCGCGCACGGCGGCAAGGAGGCTGACGCACGGCGTGCACGCGCCGCGCTGGCGCAGCTGCGCGGCAGCGAGCGACCGTCGCTCTTCGATGCCAAGACCGCTGCCCACCGCGAGCCGCGCTGGGATTGACGGCCGGCAGGCGCTTCAACTCAACGGCTTCGGGCCGGCACACCACTGCCGCCCTCTTTGCCGCGGCGTTGCCCCCTGATCACCCATCCTGACCCCCCGGTTTCAAGGGGGTAACAGCGGCCGCGCGGTCCGCGATGGAGACGCCGCTGAGACGGGCCTGAGACGCCCGCCGAGCAGCATCGATTCGTGTATCCACCACGGACCGCTGCGCCATGACGCCCAGACGCTTTGCCTTCACCCTCGAGCACACCGCCCTCGCCTTCGCCTTGATGCTGGCTCATGCCCAGGGCGCCTGGGCGGGCACCGCCACCGTGGCGCTCACTGGTAGCGCCGCGCCCGGCACGGGCAGCGGGGTGAGCTTTGCAAGCCTTTCTGTGCCGCAACTCAGCGCTGCAGGGCAGGTGGCGTTCTTGGCGGGACTTGTTGGTACGGGCGTCACGGGCGACAACGACAGCGGCATTTGGCGCGACGGTGCCCTGATCGTGCGCGAGGGCAGCGCAGCGTCCAGCGCAGGCAGCGGCGTGACTTTCTCTACCTTGAGTTCGATCCAGCTCAACGCAGCCGGACAGATCGCGTTCTCGGCGCTTCTCAGCGGCACGAACATCACCCCGGCCATGAACGACAGCAGCCTTTGGCTCGGCAGCCAGTTGATCGCCCAAACCGGCAGCGCGGCTCCTGGCGCAGGAAGCGGAGTGAGCTTTGCTTCCCTGGGCGCAGGGAAACTTAACAGTGCGGGTCAAGTGGCCTACCAGGTCCAGCTCACCGGCACGGGAATCAACACAAGCAACGATTCCGGCATCTGGCGCAACGGCACCTTGGTCGCAAGTGCCAACGCACCCGCCCCAGGGATCGCTGGCGCGAGCTTCGCCTCCGTCAGGCTTGCAGACTTCAACAAGTTGGGTCAGGTGGCCCATACAGCCGTCATCAAGGGCGCGGGGGTAAGCGCCAGCAACGATGAGGGCATCTGGGTGGGCAACCGGCTTGTGATGCGCCGGGGAGAGGTGCTGGAGGGCTTCACGGTCGGTAGCGTCAGTAATGCTGCGGTGACTGTCGGGCGCCAGGGCGAGTGGGCTTTCGTGAACACCAGCAGGGACGCAGCCGGCACGGTCAAGCGGACCCTGTGGCAGGACAAAACTTTGGTGGCGCAGGAGGATGAGTTGGTCGATGTGAACGGCGTGACTCAGAGTCGCAGCCCTTTGCGGCCACTCGGCTTCAGTCCGCAGGGTGAGGTCGTCTACGAGGCGAGGCTGCTATCGCTACAAGGCCTTGGCAGCTCACCCAGCCTTTGGCGCGGACAGACCCTCATTGCCATGGACGGGCAAACCTTGGTGGGACTGCCCGGTTTGAAAATGACCGGACCCAACTTCGTCGACATGGCCACAGGGGGGCAGGTGGTCTGGAAGACCAACCTCCAAGGCCGCCCTGGCTCGGGGGTCTTTGACGGCGCGCTGATCTTGGGCGATGGCCGCGACAGTGTGCTTGCTGCCCGCAAGGGCGACAGCCTCGCAGGCTCCACCATCACCGCACTGTTCGCCTCCAGCGGAAGCTTCAACGACAAGGCCCAACTCGCCTACCAAGCCACGCTGGCCGACGGCCGCAGCGGCGTTTTCCTGTTCACCCCCAAGTTGCACTGGCGCAGCAGCGCTAGCGGCAGCTGGGAAGACGCCGCCAGCTGGACGTTGGGGGTGAACCCGACCGACGTGCACGACGTGATCGTGGATGCCGCCAACAGCCTGCGCATCACCGGCCCTACCGGTGCCGTGACGCTGAAGTCTGTGCAGGTCGGCACCGGCGCCGGTCTTGTGACACTGCAGCTGGCCGGAGGTGCCATCGACGCGGCCGACCCCGTGGTGATCGGCCCGCGCGGCGTGCTCACCGGCAGCGGCAGCTTTTCGGGTCCGGTGGTCAACCAGGGCACCGTGCAGGCCGATCGCCTGGCGTTGAGCGCCGGCCTCCGCAATGCCGGCCTGGTGCGTGGCTTGGCCGGCGGGCCGCAAACCGGCGCCGGCCTGG
Organism: Rubrivivax sp.; assembly: GCA_027487585.1. Lineage (GTDB taxonomy): Bacteria > Pseudomonadota > Gammaproteobacteria > Burkholderiales > Burkholderiaceae_C > Rubrivivax. The sequence continues at coordinate 7,029 of JAIYDH010000142.1, read as the reverse complement.
ACGCCGACCTGCTCAACCAGGCCAGCGGCCGCGTGCTGGTGCAGCCGGGCGAGACGCTGCAGCTGCGCGGTGCCAGCCACCGCAACGAGGGCGTGTTCGAGATCAACCAGGGCCGGCTGGAAGTGGCCGGCAGCCTGCTCAACGCAAGCGGCGGCGTGATCGACCTGAACCGCGCCACTGCCGTGGCCGACGGCGCCTGGACCAACGCCGCCGGCGCGCGCCTGCTGCTCAGCGACGCACGGTTGACGGTGAGCAGCGGCCTGACCAACACGGGGCAGGTGCTGGTCACCTCCGGCGACAGCGATGTCTTTGGCCGTGTGGTCAACCAGATCGGCGGTCAGATCCTGCTCTCGGGCCAAGGCAGCACCACCTTCTACGACGCCGTGGAACTGCAGGCCGGCAGCGAGCTGCGCACCTCGGCCGGTGCCACCGCCGTGTTCTTCGGCGCGGTGGCGCAGCGCAGCGGCGCGCTGCTGACGGGCACGGGCCGCAAGTACTTCGAGGGCGGCCTGAGCATCGGCAACTCGCCCGGCCTGGGTGAAGACGCCGGCAGCGTGAGCTTCGGCCTGGGCAGCACCTACCTGGCTGAGATCGGCGGCATGGTGCTGGGCTCGGGTTACGACCACTACCGCGTGGCCGGCACGCTCACGATGGGCGGCACGCTGCAGCTGGTGTCGTTCGCAGGCTTCACGGGCGAGGCCGGCCAGCAGTTCGACCTGTTCGACTGGGGCGCGCTGCAAGGCCAGTTCAACCACATCGACAGCAGCGGCCTGCAGCTGGCCGCCGGCACCACGCTGGATGTCAGCCGCCTCTACATCGACGGCGTGATCAGCGTGACGGCCGTGCCCGAGCCAGGCAGCTGGGCGCTGATGGCCGCCGGCCTGGCGGGCCTGGCGGGCCTGCGCCGCCGCAACGCCGTTCGCAAAGGCTGACCCTGCGCTACTGACGCCCCCTCAACCTTTCCCCACGTCAACTCCAGGAGGATCTTCATGAACACCATGCAAATCTCGACCACGCTCAAGACTCTCGCCCTGACCGCCGCGCTGGGCGCCGCCGGTATCGCCGGCGCCCAATCGACCTTCCAGACCTACAACAGCCAAGCCAACTTCCTGGCCGCCGTGGGCGCGGTGAGCACAGAGACCTTCAACGCCTTCACCAGCGACTTCACGGCCGCGAACGTCAATGTCCAGCTTGCCGACTTCGTGGTGCGGGGCGACTTGATCATCGACGCCCCGCAAACCCAGCTGGTCATCGACGGCAGCACCAACGTGTTCTTTGCTGTGGGCAGTCTCTGGGGCTTTGCCGAGTTGCGCTTCGCGCAACCCCTCAAGGCCTTCGGCGCCTGGTTCAGCCGCGCGCCGGAGAGCATCAACGTGGACGCCGACAGCTTGGCCGGCTTCGGCTCGTACGCGCACGTGGGCACCGTGCAGCCAGCAATGGACAACCCGCTGCAGTTCATCGGCTTCACGTCAGAGCAGAGCTTCAACCGCATCGTCTTCGGTGGCCTGGGCTGCTGCCGCAGTACGTTCGCCATCGACAACGTTTCCTACTCCGCCAATCTGGCGGCAGTGCCTGAACCCGGCACCTGGGCGCTGATGGCGGCGGGCCTGCTGGGCGTGACCGGTCTTGCACGCCGGCAGCGCTTGGTCGCTGCCAGCTGACTTCACACTCTTTCGAACTTGTCCCGGCGCCACCGATGACGGGCCTTGCACTTCAACAACAAGGGACACGGTGATGAATATCAAGCACAAGACCGCCCTGGCGGCAACGATCTCAGCGCTGTTGGGCGCAGCAGGCGCGGCGCACGCGCAATTCCAGGGGCGAGACGCCACCGGTGCTGCCAGCAGCACCTGCACGGCCACCGGGCCGAACAAGTGCACCTACTTCTACGACAGCACGCTCGACATCACGATTCTGAACAACTGGCGCCTGGGCGACGGAGCTCCATGGAGTGCCGGCGCTGCCCCGAACTCCGCACAGGCTGTGGCGGCATCGGCTGGCTTTGCTGCGTCAGGCCTGACAGGCTGGGTGCTCCCAACCGGCGAAGGCGGGGCGCTGGCTGGAGACCTGAACCAGTACTTGTCGATTTGGAACAGTGGCGACCAGATCAGCGGCAGCCAGGTCAGCCCGATGTTTGCCGTCGCTGTCCGCCCCGGCGACATTGCCGCTGTGCCGGAGCCACAGACGTACGCCCTCATGCTGTTGGGCGTTGGCGCCCTGCTGCTGGCAAAACGCAGGCGGCGGCCTTGAGGCTTTGGCGGCTTTGAGGCTTCGGTGCCTTGTGTGCCTCGGGGCACCTGCAGCACCGGTCCATGTGGCATGACGCGGCTTCAACAGGTGCGCTGCGGTTTGCCGAGCAACGGCTTGCAGGCGAGGCTCTCGAGCTTGTGACCAAGGACGGTCTCCAGTCGCGCGTCGAGCCTCATCGGCCCAGAGCGCCGTCTGCTTGTGGGAGCCCACATCTGCGGCGCTGCGTCCTTGTGATCACCCAGCGATTGCTCAGGCGCAGCCTTGACGGAACGAGCTGCCGGCAAGCTGCCCTTCGCCATCGTCAGCTGATGGCCGGGTCAAGCCAAAGAAGGCGACACACTCGGCGCCGCGAACCTGTCTGCGGGTCCCGCAGCCTCCTCCCCTGGTCACGAGCGCGATGACCCGACCCTCCGGATCGCTGCCGAGGTGTGTCGGTTGGATGCGGGTCCGACCCGCATCGCCTGCAGCGACGGCGATTCGGACGAGGCCCCCAGGTTCAAGCCGCTGCAGGCCGCGGCCGCTCCTCCTTCGGTTCTTTCGAGGCCGCCACGGCATGCCCCGCGGAAGACGGACATCGCGTCAGTGCCCGCTTCGTGAGATCTGACACCGTGTAGCCGCATCGGTGCTGAGATCGCTGTTACACCAAGGCGATATCCTCGGGGGGTCGCGGCATCTGCCCGGGGTCGCCTTTCGGGTGTGATCTCCCGCGTCCAAGTCCCCGTCGCTGCGAGGGCTGCTTCTGCGCAATCTCCTGCGGGGTTCCACCGTTCAAATGGCGACCACACTCAAACTGGCGGCTTACCGTATCCCGTTGTGGCACGGCCGTTGGCTGGCGGCAGCGCTCGCCGTGACCGCGCACCGTTCGCGATGAATTGGCTCTTCTCACCGGCCCTCAGGCCCTTCGTGCTGGTCGCTGGCGTCGCCAGCCTGGTGTTGAACCTTGCGCTGCTCGTGCCTTCGCTGTACATGCTGCAGGTGTTCGACCGCGTGTTCTCCAGCCGCAGCATGGAAACACTCACCATGCTGACCGTGATCGCGGTCGGCAGCCTGCTGCTGATGTTTCTGATGGACACGGCGCGGGCCTCGGCCCTGCACTGGGCTGGCAAGGTGCTGGACGGCCGCCTCGGCCCGATGGCGATCCACAAGCTGCTGGAAGAGGCCGCCAGGCCCCAGCTCAAGAAGAACGACCACGCGGCCCGTGACGTCACCCTCTTGCGCGGCTTCGTCACCGGCAACGGCATCTTTGCGCTGTTCGACGCGCCCTGGCTGCCGATCTACCTGCTGGTGATCTATCTGATGCACCCGGTGATGGGCGCCTGCGCCACCGCAGGCGCCCTGCTGTACTTCTTGCTGGCCTGGTTGAACGAGCGTCTGACACGCGAGCCCACGGAGAAGATGCTGCTCAACTCCCGCACGGCTTCACGGTACATCGACGCTGCGGTCCGCAATGCCGAGGCCGTGGCTGGCATGGGCATGGAGAAGGGCGTGGTGGGCCGCTGGGAAGAGCTCAATCGGCTGGTCCAGGCCGACGCCACAAGGCTCGCGGCCTCGGGATCGCGCATGGGCGCCCTGGTGCGGGCCCTGCGCTCGGGCATGCAGGTGCTCATGCTGGCGGTCGGCGCCTGGTTGGTGGTGTCGCAGAACGTGTCGCCCGGCATCATGGTCGCTGGCACCATCTTGCTGTCCAAGGCCCTGCAGCCCGTGGAACTGCTGATCACCGGCTGGAAGAGCTTCATCGAGGCTCGCGGAGCCTGGGCCCGGCTGTCCACCCTCCGCCGGTCGCGGGGCGGACGCGGCGATGCCTTGAGCCTGCCCGCGCCCCGCGGCGCCCTGGACATCGAGCGCCTGGTTTACGGCGGCCAGCCGGGTGGGCTCCCGTTCATCAAGGGCATTTCGTTCAGCCTGCGCCCCGGCGAGATGCTGGGCGTGATCGGCCCGAGTGCCTCTGGCAAGACCACCTTGGCGCGACTGCTGCTCGGCATCTGGAAGCCGCAGAGCGGCCACATTCGCCTGGACGGCGCGGACACCAGCCAGTGGCCTCGCGACCAGCTGGGCCCCTACGTGGGGTATCTGCCGCAGGACGTGGAGTTGTTCTCCGGCACAGTGGCCGAGAACATCGCCCGCATGGGCGCGGTGGACTCCGACATGGTGGTGCGCGCCGCCCAGGAGGCCAAGGCCCACGACATGATCCTTCGGCTGCCACAGGGCTACGAGACCCAGATCGGCGAAGGCGGTGCCGTACTCTCGGGCGGGCAGCGGCAGCGCATCGGCCTGGCCAGAGCGCTGCACGGTGATCCCAAGTTGGTGGTGCTGGACGAGCCCAACGCGAACCTCGACCGGGAAGGCGAGATCGCACTGGTGGCCGCGCTGACCAGCCTGAAGCGACGCGGTGCCACGGTGATCCTCATTGGTCACCGTCCCAGCATGATGGCCCTGACCGACAAACTCGCCGTGCTCCACGAGGGGCAACTCAAGGCCTTCGGCCCCAGCCAGGAGGTCATCGCCCAAGTGTCCGGGCAACCGCAGCCGGCAGCCACGGGAACCGGCCCGCGTGGCGTGACCGCAGGCAGCGTGGTGAGGGGGTGAGATGAACTTCAGTCCTTCGGTGCTCACGCAGTTTCCAGATGACCCGCCGAGCAGTTTCGAGCCCGGCCGCCGACCCACCCTGCCGGCGGTCAAGGGCCGGCGCAACTCAGGCGCACTGACCGCGCCGCTGATGCAGCCCCTGACTCCTGAGTCGGAGCTCGTCGCCTGGAAGCGTCAGGCCCGGGGCCTTGGCCTGGTGCTGGCCGTCTTTGTCGGGGCATGCGTGTTGTGGGCCGGCCTGGCTCCGCTCAGTGGCGCGATCATCGCGGCCGGGGTGGTGAAGACCGAGCAGAACCGCAAGACCATCCAGCACCAAGAGGGTGGCATCGTGGCCGCCGTCCTGGTGAAGGAGGGTCAGCGCGTGAAGGCTGGCGAACCGCTTGTGGAAATCGGCGATGTTCGCGTCAGCGCCAGCAACAGCATCTTCGTCGACCGACTGGCCTCCGAGTCGGTGCGTCGCGCCCGGCTGCAGGCTGAACTGATGCTGGCACCGGTGTTCAACTTTGCACTGCCCGATGGCGGTGCCGAGGTCGCGGCCGAGTACCTGGCCCGTGAACGCGCCCTGTTCACTGCCCAGCGTCGAACTCTGGAGCAGCAAGAGGTGGTGTTGCTGACCCAGATCCAGGAAACCGAGCGGCAGATGCAGGCGCAGGGGTCCCAGGTGGCCGCTACCCAGGCCGCACTGGACTCGGCGCGCGAAGAACTGGAGATGAACCGAAACCTGGTCAAGGAAGGCTTCATCCAGCGCACCCGTCTGTTGGCGCTGGATCGGGTTGTTTCGGACTACGAGAGCCGGCTCGGTGAGTTCCAGGGCAACCTGGCCCAGGCCAGGCAGCGCATCGAGGACTATCGCTTGCGCATCGTCCTGTCGCGCAACCAGTACCAGCAGAGGGCCGCCGCCGAGCTGAAAGAGGCCGTGGCAAAGATCGACGAACTCCAGCAGCAGCTGCGCGCCACGACAGACCAGGTGGATCGTCTGGTGGTGCGCTCACCAGTGGACGGCGCGGTCATGGGGCTGCGGGTCACGGCACCCGGCCAGGCCATCGGCCCCCGGGACCCTATCCTGGACGTGGTACCGCTGGAAGAGAAGCTGGTGGTCGAAGCGCGCGTCAAGCCCGACGACGTCGACCACGTGCGGCTCGGCAGCGATGCCGAGGTGCGCTTGACCGCCTACGAGCAGCGCAAGATGCCCAGGCTCACGGGCAAGGTCGTCTCGGTCTCACCCGACCGGGTGACGGATCCGCAATCGGGCATCAGCTGGTTCACCGTTCATGTGGAGGTGGACCTCGGCCCATTGAAGAACACACCCAACGTCAGCATGCAGACGGGCATGGCTGCTGAGGTGTTCGTGACCACTCCGAACCGCTCCCTGCTGGACTACCTGCTGCAGCCGCTGCTCGACACGGCACGGCGGGGCATGCGCGAACCCTGAAGCGCACCAGGCGCCGTGGCGCTGGGCTGTTCACCTGAGGGTCGGCCGCGCAGAGCACCAGCGTTCACGGGCGCGGGCGCTTCGCAGGGTGTTGCCGGTGGTCCACCCGCCGGCGCCCGCCGGCCTGCGCGAATTGAGTGCAGCGAAGTTCACCCGGGCACCGACCGGCTGACCAAAGCCGCGCAGCCTGCCTGAGGAGAGTCCGGCAGAGTGGCCGGCCAACGCGCCGACTCAAGAGCAGCAAGAAAAAGGCCGGCCCGAGCAAAGCTCGGGCCGGCCACAGATACGACCGATCGGCCCGCCCTAGCCCGGCAAGGGCAAGGACGTTCCGATCAACAGACTCAGCCGCCGAAGAGACCGTCGACCGTGAGGCCAGGCGTCAGCTGGAAGTTCTTCAGCACGATGTCGGCCAGACCGTCGTAGCTGAGAACCAGATCGTTTCCGACGGCAGTTGCGGTGATGTCCGCAGGGTTCCAGTCAGTCGCCTTCAGACGATCGCCAGCGGCGTAGTTGAAGTCGAGGATGGTGTCGACGCCCCAACCGGCCGGCAGGGTGTTGAACTGGAACACGAAGGTGTCCGCGCCAGCACCGCCGCTCAGCGTGTCGTCGCCCGTACCGCCGGAGATCAGGTCGTTGCCGGACGCACCCACGATGATGTCTTTGCCGGCACCACCGTCGAGCAGGTTGCTGAAGGAGCCCGAGAAGCCATTGACGTTCCAGTGGCCGCCCGCACCGGTTTCCACACCCTCCAGGTCGCCGCC
>JAIYDH010000032.1 GCA_027487585.1 Rubrivivax sp. | reverse complement strand
TCGGGCACGATCTCCACGCCCAGGCCGCGCGCGCCAAAGCGGCGGGCCGCGGTGATGACGATGCGGCCGTCGCCTGAGCCCAGGTCTACCAGCGTGTCGGCCGGGCCGACGCCGGCCAGCTGCAGCATGGCCAGCGTCACGGTGTCAGGCGTGGTGATGAAGGGCACTTCGTCCTGGGCCGGGGCGGCGCCGGCCCCGGCGAGCAGCAGCAGGGCGAGACCGCTGTGTCGGCGCCAGCGCTTCGACAGGCTCAGCGCGAACGGAGGGTGGGCTCGGGCCGGGCGCTGCGACAGGCTCAGCGCGAACGGAGACAACGCGCTCAAGCCGTGGGCAGCTGGTGGCCCTTGAACAGCTCGCGCAGCTTGTTCTTCTGCATCTTGCCGGTGGCGCCCAGCGGAATGGCGTCGACGAAGACCACGTCGTCGGGGGTCCACCACTTGGCGATCTTGCCCTCGTAGAAGGCGATGAGCTCGTCGCGCGAGACTTCCGCGCCCGGCTTCTTCATCACCACCAGCAGCGGCCGCTCGTCCCACTTCGGGTGCGGCGCGGCAATGCACGCGGCCATGGCCACCGCCGGGTGGGCCATGGCGATGTTCTCGAGATCGATCGAGCCGATCCACTCGCCGCCGCTCTTGATGACGTCCTTGCTGCGGTCGGTGATGACCATGTAGCCCTCGGGCGTGACGCGGGCCACGTCGCCGGTGGGGAACCACTGGTTGCCGGCGGCGTCGGCCACCTTGGGATCACCGCCTTCGTTCTTGAAGTAGCGGTCGATGATCCAGGGCCCGCGCACCAGCAGGTCGCCCGAGGCCACGCCGTCCCAAGGCAGCTCGGCGCCATCTTCGCCGACGATCTTCATGTCGACGCCGTAGATGGCGCGGCCCTGCGTGCTCATGATGGCGAGCTTGCCCTCGGCGTCGAGCTCGGCGTGCGCGGCCTTGAAGGCGGCCGCCGTGCCGATGGGGCTCATCTCCGTCATGCCCCAGGCGTGGATGACGTGCACGCCGTACGAATCGCGGAACTTGCGGATCATGGCCGGCGGGCAGGCCGAGCCGCCGATGGCGCTCTTGTGCATGGTGCTGAACTTCAGGCCGTTGGCCTCGACATGCGCCAGCAGGCCCTGCCACACGGTGGGCACGCCGGCGCTGATCGTGACGCGCTCGCTCTCGAACAGCTCGTACAGGCTCTTGCCATCGAGGCCCGGGCCGGGCAGCACGAGCTTGGCGCCCGTCATCGGCGCCAGGTAGACGATGCCCCAGCTGTTGACGTGGAACATCGGCACCACCGGCAGGATGGCGTCGGCCGCGCCGCAGCCCAGGCAGTCGGGCAGGGCGGCGGCCATCGTGTGCAGAACAGTGCTTCGGTGGCTGTAGAGCACGCCCTTGGGGTTGCCCGTCGTGCCACTGGTATAGCAAAGGCTGCTCGCGGTGTTCTCGTCGAACACCGGCCAGGTGTACTGGTCGCTGGCCGCTTCGAGCAGCTCCTCGAAGCACAGCAGGTTCGGCACCTTCGCCGCCTGCTCGGCCGGCGGCATGTGCGCACGCGAGGTCATGGCCACCCAGTGCTTCACGGTCTTCGTGCGGCCGGCCACGGCCTGGATCAGCGGCCAGAAGGTCATGTCGAAGAACATCACCTGGTCTTCAGCGTGGTCGGCGATGTAGACGATCTGGTCCGGGTGCAGCCGCGGGTTCACGGTGTGCAGCACGCGGCCCGAGCCGCTGACGCCGTAGTACAGCTCCATGTGCCGGTGCGTGTTCCAGGCCAGCGTGGCGGCGCACTGGCCCGGTTGCACGCCCAGCGTCTGCAGCGCGTTGGCCACGCGGCGCGCACGCGCCGCCACCTCGCGGTAGGTGATGCGGTGGATGTCGCCTTCGACACGCCGCGAGACCACTTGCTGGTCGCCATGGTGACGTTCTGCGTGAACGATGAGCGACGAGATCAGCAGCGGCAGCTGCATCATCTGACCGAGCATGGGTTTGTCTCCTGGTTGCGGGCGGCCGGCGGCCAGAGCCCTGTTCTCATGACCGGCATTCTCGGGTGCCTGTGCTGACACGCCGCGCCGCGGCAGTGGATGGGTGGTTTGGGACTTTCCCTGAAGCTCGTCCCGAAAGCACCTGCCAGCGGCCGCCGCTGGCGCGGGCCCGCAGTTGCCTTCAATGCGGCTCGCGCAGCGCCGCCGCCAGCTGCCGCTGCCGCGCCACGAGCGCCGGCAGCTCGGCGTGCATGAGCTCGCCGCCGCGCACCCGCGTGTGGCCGGCCACCACGTTGAAGCCCACGCGCGCCACCTGGCACAGCAGCAGCGCGGCCACGGGGTCGTCGGCACCCGCGAGCGCCACGTCGGCCAGCGGCACGCCGATCACATCGGCCGCCATGCCGGGGGCCAGCGCGCCGATGTCGCTGCGGCCCAGCACGCGGGCGCCGCCCAGGGTGCCGATCTCCAGCATCTCGCGGGCGCTCATCGCATCGGCGCCGCACGCCACGCGCTGCAGCAGCATGCCCAGGCGCAGCTCGGCCAGGAGGTGGCCGCTGTCGTTGCTGGCCGAGCCGTCCACCGCAATGGCCACCGGCACGCCGGCATCGCGCATCGCGCGGATGGGCGCGATGCCCGAGCCGAGGCGCATGTTCGAGCCCGGGCAGTGCGCCACGCCGGTGCCGGTGGCCGCAAAGCGGCGGATGCCGGCCTCGTCGAGCTTGACGCAGTGCGCGTGCCAGACGTCGGGGCCGAGCCAGCCCAGCTCGTCGGCGTACTCGGCCGGCGTGCAGTTGAACTTCTCGCGCGTGTAGGCGATGTCGCTGTCGTTTTCGGCCAGGTGGGTGTGCAGGTTCACACCGTGGCGGCGCGCCAGCACGGCGGCCTCGCGCATGAGGCGCGGGCTCACGCTGAAGGGGCTGCAGGGCGCGACGACGATGCGGCGCATGGCAAAGGGCGCCGGGTCGTGGTGCTGCAGGATGAGGCGCTCGGTGTCGGCGAGGATGGCGTCCTCGTCTTCCACCACCTCATCAGGCGGCAGGCCGCCGGCGCTGGCGCCCACGCTCATGGCGCCGCGCGCGGCGTGGAAGCGGATGCCGATCTCGGACGCGGCGTCGAGCGTGTCGTCGAGCGTGCAGCCGTTGGGGAAGAGATAGAGATGGTCGCTGCTGGTGGTGCAGCCCGACAGCAGCAGCTCGGCCGCCGCGATCTGCGTGCTCACGCGCAGCATCTCGGGCGTGAGGCGCGCCCACACCGGGTACAGGCCCTGCAGCCACGGGAACAGCGTCGCGTCCTGCACCGGGCCCAGTGCGCGCGTGAGCGTCTGGTACATGTGGTGGTGCGTGTTCACGAGGCCGGGCAGCACCACATGGTCGCGGGCGTCGATCACCTCGTCGGCGGTGCGGGGCAGGGCGTCGCTCGGGCCCACGGCCTCGATGACGCCGCCGCGGGCGAACACGGCGCCGTCGACGATCTCGCGCCGCTCGGCGTCCATCGTCACCAGCCGTTCGGCGTGGTGGATGAGCAGGGTCTTGGTGCCGGGCATGGTGCGCTCCGTGATCAGGGTTCCGGCTGCGACACCGGAGCGGGTGGAGGATCACTCCACAGCCGGCCGGCGGTGGCCCAGTCGCCGCGCTCGACGTCGGTGAAGATGATGTCCACCGAGTCGGGCGTGGCACCGATGGTGCGCACGGCGGCTTCGGTGAGGGCTTGCGCGAAGGCGCGCTTCTGTTCGGCCGTGCGGCCGGCGAACATGGAAACCTGGATCAGCGGCATGCGGGTTCCTCCTGAGGTGCGGCGGGCTGAATCGAAGCCCCTTTCATGTTGACATGGAAGTGTGGGCACGCGGCTTGCAAAGTCCTTGCCACCCGAGCCGACACCGATGACGCCCTACCGCCCGCACGACCCCTTCGACATCGACGCCGTCGCGTCGGCTCTGGCCGGCCTGGATGTGCGGCGAGACGCCGCTGAACTCGCCCGCGCCGGCAGCGACTACCACTGGTACAGCCCCGTGCTGGCCCAGGCGCTGCAGGGCCGGCGGCCGCACCTGATGGTGCGGCCGCGCACCGAGGCCGAACTCGAACGTGTGGCCGCGGCCTGCGTGCGCCACCGCGTGCCGCTCACCGTGCGCGGCGGCGGCACCGGCAACTACGGGCAGTGCGTGCCGCTGTTTGGCGGTGTGTCGCTCGACATCACCTGGCTCGATGCCGTGGTGGCGCTGCAGCCCGGCCGCGCGCGTGTGCAGGCCGGCATCCTGATCCACCGCCTCAACGAAGCGGCGGCCGCCACCGGCCAGCAGCTGGCGATGTGGCCCAGCACCGAGCGCATCGCCACGCTGGGCGGCTTCATCGCCGGCGGCCACAGCGGCATCGGCAGCCTGCGCCACGGCATCCTGGCCGACGCGGGCAACGTCACGCGGCTGGTGGTGCTCACGCTCGAAGACCCGCCGCGCCGCGTGGTGCTCGAAGGTGCCGAGATCCAGTGCGCCCACCACGCCTACGGCAGCAACGGCATCCTGCTCGAGGTGGACGTGGCGCTCGTGCCGCGCGTCGAGTGGCAGCACACGATCGCGCTTTTCCCGCGCTACGACACGCTGCTGCACTTCGGCCTGGCGGCCGGCGCGGCCAGCGTGCGCGGCGAGCTCGACCTGTTCCAGATGAGCGCGGTGGAGCGGCGCATCACGCCCTACTACCAGGGCCTGCGCGGGCGGCTCGAGGACGAGGACGCGATGTTCGCGCAGGTGCACCCGGCCTCGCTGGCGGGCTACGCGGCGCTCGTGCAGGCCCATGGCGGCCGCGCGGTCGTGGCCGGCACCGAGGCCGAGCTGCTGGCGCAAGGGTTGCCCTCGTGCACCGAGTGCGCCTACAACCACACCACGCTGGAGGCGCTGAAGTCCGACCGCGGCGTGACTTACCTGCAGGTGGCCTACCCGGCGCCCTTCAGCCCCGGACTGGTGGCCGCGCAGATGGCGCGCTTCGGCGACGAGGTGTTCATGCACCACGAGTTCAGCCGCGCCGGTGGCGAGCTGGTGGCCTTTGCGCTGCCGCTGGTGCAGTACTTCGACGAGCCGCAGCTGCGCGCCTTGATGGCCAGCTTCGAGGCCGATGGTTGCGCCATCTACGACCCGCACACCTGGGTGCTGGAGGACGGCGGCATGAAGCAGGTCGACGAGGCGCAGCTGGCCTTCAAGCGCCAGGCCGATCCGCTCGGCCTGATGAACCCCGGCAAGCTGCGCGCCTGGGACGAGCGCGTGCTGGGCATCCCGGGCGGGGGGCTGTAGGCGATGCGGCTGCTGGTTGTGTTCTGCCACCCTGATCCAGATAGCTACGGCGCGGCGATCTTTCGCACCGCGTGCCACGCGCTGCGCGAAGCCGGCCACGAGCTGCGCATCATCGACCTCTACGCCGAGGGCTTCGACCCGGTGTTCACGCTGGATGAGAAGCGCAGCTACCTCACCGACACCGCGCAGAACATCGCTGGCGTGGCAAGCCATGTCGAGGCCTTGCAGTGGGCCGAAGGCTGGGTCGCCATCTACCCCACCTGGTTCTACGGCCTGCCGGCGATGCTGAAAGGCTGGCTCGACCGCGTCTGGCTGCCCGGCGTCACCTTCCAGGTGGCGACGGCGAAGAAGCGCACCATCCGTGGCGAGCTGCAGAACATCCGCCGCTTCGTCGGCATCACCACCTCGGGCTCGCCGTGGTGGTGGCTGCGCGTCATCGGCGACCCGGGCCGCAGCCTGCTGATGAAGGGGCTGCGTCCGCTGTACGCCCGCGGCTGCCGCATGAGCTGGCTGCAGCTGCACGACATGAACCACGCCACCGCGGCCGACCGCGAGGCCTTTCTGGCCAAGGTGGACCGCAGCCTGAGGTTGCTGACATGAAGGCCCTGAGATGACCGACATCGCCAAACCCCTGGCCCGCTACAGCCCCTGGCGCCGCGCCGGCGACTGGCTGCTGCTCTCGGGCGTGATCGCCGTCGACCCAGCGCGCCAGCTCATCGTGCGCGGCTTCGCCGACCTGCCGCCCGAGGCGCGCGCCGCGGCGGGCGAAACCGGCGAGTTCAGCGTCGACGCGCGCGACGGCGCCATCCTGGCGCAGAGCTGGTTCGTGCTCGACCGCATCCGCAGCACGCTCGAGGCCGCGGGGGGCCGCATGGACCAGGTCGTGCGCCTGGTGCAGTACTTCAAGGATCTGGACCACTTCCCGCGCTACGCGCGCATCCGCCACCAGTTCTTTCCGGGCGAGCCGCCGGCATCGACCGTGGTGCAGGTCAGTGGCATGCTGCCCACGCCCGACATCGTGGTGGAAGTCGAAGCCACCGCCTACGTGCCCCTCACTCCCAAGGCCTGACCCCATGCTGCACGGCTACTGCCCGCCCGAACGCTTTCTGCCCTACCTCACCTGGACGCAGATCGCCGCGCTGCCCGACCGCGCCCACACCGTGATCGTGCTGCCCGCCGGCAGCATCGAGCAGCACGGCCCGCACCTGCCCTGCGCCGTGGACAGCGTCATCGCCGCGGGCGTGGTGGGCCACGCGCTGGCGCGTCTGCCACCTGAGGTGCCGGCCTACGCGCTGCCGCCCATCACTTTCGGCAAGAGCTGCGAGCACCTGCACTTTCCGGGCACCGTCACCATCGACGGCGCCACGCTGCAGAAGACGGTGGAGGACATCGGCGAGTCGGTCTACAGGATGGGCTTCAGGCGCCTCTTGATCGTCAACGCCCACGGCGGCCAGCC